>NZ_JBFUHV010000173.1:0-18546 GCF_056402215.1 Rhodococcus sp. P4_B6
GACGACTTCTACATCGACCTGCTGTTCTTCAACTGGATCCAGGCCCGCTTCGTCGTCGTCGAGCTCAAGGTTGGCCGGTTCGAACCCGAGTACGTCGGCAAGCTCGGCTTCTACGTGTCCTGGATCGACGACAACTTGCGCGACCACAACCAGCACGCGCCGACCATAGGGATTCTGCTGTGCGCCGGACGAAATGACAACGTCGTCCGCTACTCCCTGGCTGGAACAACCGCACCGTTGGCGGTCGCCGACTACACCTACGACACCCTGCCCGCACCGGTTAGGGAACTCGTCCCCACCGATGACGAACTCGCCTCCGCAGTGGGGGAGACCCTCACCCACCTGGCGGAGACCCCCTCACCACGTGCCGACACCGAGCAGTGAACCCGCTCTTGTAAAGTCGTGGCATGACGGAACCTGCGCCGAGCAGCGCCAACAACCAGGCCGAGCGCACAGACACCGTGCGGCCGCAGCACACCGAGAACGGCTTCGGCACCTACGAATGGGACCCCGAGCACGGAATCGTGTTCCGCATGGACCTCGACCAGTTCGGCACCATCGGCGGCGTCCCGGTCAGCCAGTACACCCCGCCGCCTCCGGCCCCGTACACACCGCTCAACCTCTCCTGAGTCGCACACTCCCGCGACCCCCCAGCCCCCGGATGCTGGGGCGCAACGCATTTCGCAGCAACCGGCTCGCTAGGGCGCAGTGACCGATTGTGGCGGCGGGTGGCGCCGTGGGGTGCGAATCAAGGCCCCCGGACGTACCGGAACAATGGCCGGTGATGAGCGAGACAAACATGGGCCGCGTACCGGTGGGGGATCCGATCCCGGTCCGGTTCGATCCGACCACCAAACAACGCCTCGAGGAGCTGGCCGCCGGCATCGGCCCGCGCCGATTCGGGGCGCTGGTGCGGGTGGCCGCAGGACGGCTTCTCGCCGACCCCGACCGTGTGCCCGAAGCCCTGAACCAGGCCCGCCGGGCCTCCGCCGACGCCCGCCGCATCACGTGGGCGGAAAGACCCCTCGACCTCGACCCCGCCACCAACACTCGCCTCAACCAACTCGCCCACGAGTTCCACACCGACCGCAGCGCGATCGTCCGCGTCGCACTGCACCGCTTCCTCGCCGCGGCGGGCCGATTCCGCCACCCGGTGCTCCGCGAAGACACCCGCACCGATCTGACCTGCCGCACCCGCGTGTACCTCAACCGCTCCACGCTGGTCCGCCTCGAGAAGCTCACCGCCCGCAACGGCGACGCCCTCACCGCCGCAGCGATCCGGGTCGCGGTACGCCGACTCCTCGACGACCCGGGAGACCTCACCGCCGACCTAGCCACGATCGGCGCCGCCCGCGACCTGACCCCGGAAACCCTGGGCCCGCGCACGAACGTGCACTTCGACGACCACCTACGCGACCAACTCGACGCCCTTGCCGGTCGGCTCGACTCCGACCGCGCCGAACTCATGCGCCTGGCCGCCCGCCAGCTTCTGGCGAACCCGCACGACCTCGAGAAGGCGGTGACCGAGGAGATCTACCGCGGCGACGCCAACCGGGCCAAACTCCTCGCCCGAAACATCCGCCGCCAGCAGGCCGCTGACCAGGCCACCGCCGCGCCCGCCGTCCGCAAGGCGCCGAGCCCGCAAGGCAACCCATTCGGGCGCCGGCACGTCTTCCGGTTCGACGAGGACACCAAACGCCGCCTCGAGGAGCTAGCGGACGAGTACGGTCCCCGCCGGCTCTCCGCACTGCTCCGCGTCGGGATCCGCAGACTGATCGGATCCCCGCACGCCGATGTCGACCTCGCGCAGGCCCGCCGAGTGGCCGCCCAGGCACGGTCTCTGCCGCACGACCCGGTCACCCTGAAACTGGACTCGCCGACGGCGGCCCGCTTCCGCGCCCTGGCCGCCCGCTACGAGGCGTCGCCGCGGGACCTGGTCGTGGTCGCGGTGCACCGCTTCCTCGCCGCCCCTGGCAACTACCGGTCGGCGCTGATCAGCGAGGCCGGCGCCGTTGGGCTCGACGAGAAGTTCAAGGTGTCGATTCGCCCATCCGCACGCCGCGACATCGAGCGGCTCGCGGACCGGCACGGCACCCGGTTGAGCTCGGCGTTGGTGCGGGTTGCGGTGCGCCAGCTCCTGGACAACCCTGGCGACCTCACGGGCGACCTGGAGACCGTTGCGCCGGTGCACGACCTGCGACCGCCACCGCCCGCCGTCCGGGTCAACGTCGCCCTCGACGACGAACTCCTCGTGCACCTCGACGCCCTCGCCGAACGGCTCGGCTCGGACCGTCAGGAATTGGTGCATCTGGCGGCCAAACGCATCCTCCGCTTCCATCACAACATCGAAAACCGGATGCTCGACGAGATGTTCCGCGCCCAGAACAACCGGAAGCACCTGCTGGCCAAGCATGCCCGCCGCGAGAAGATTCGTCGGACAGGCCGCGGCAGCGACACCTGACCTGCGAGAATGGGCGGGGGTCGGGCTCGCACCACCGGAGGACCCCATGTCACGGTATCTGCGCCTCGCCCTCGTCGCGTCCACGGTGGCCGCCGCCCTGTCCCTGACCGTGGCACCCGCACACGCGGCACCATCGCCGGACCCGCCGAGGTGCACCGTGCAACGGTTCATCCTCGGTGCGATGTCGACGTGTGCCCCGGGTTCGGCGAACACCCACCAAGTGGAGATGGTGTGCTGGATCTTCGGATTCCCCGCCAACGTGCACTACGCCTGGGGACCGGAGGTGCCCACCTTCCTGCCCTCGATCGCGCTCTGCCCGCCTCTGAGCTACGGGTTCACCGCTAACTTGCATACCCGATAGCGCCGGTGCACCCCTTGAACTGCGGAATGGCACGTCCCCTGGGTCGGTCCCCCCGATCGGCCGCCGCCAGTAGGGTTCTGCCTGCTGTATCGAGACGTGAGAGATCGGGGAACTGTGGCGCGCAAGGTAGTTGTCGAACTGGTCGACGACATCGACGGAACCGTCTTCGGTGAGGACGGGGAGAGCATCACCTTTTCCGTCAACGGGGTGGGCTACGAAATTGATCTGAAAGGCAAGCACGCCAGCAAGTTTCACAAGCAGATCGGATTCTTCATCGAGCACGCCACCCGGGTCGGTGGCCGCAAACGACGCTCCGATCGTTTCGTCGTCGCAGACGCCCCGGTGCGGCGGCGCGGGAACTCCAAGGAGATCCGCGCCTGGGCGGTCGAACAGGCTACGAAATCTCTTCGCGCGGGCGCATTCCGGCCGACATCGAGCAGGCGTTCCAAGACGCGCACTGACACCGCTGCGGCGTACGGCGTGCACCGCGACCCTGAGGCCTGTGCCAGCCTGCACGTTGAATTCTTCTCAGCCCCTGCCGCAATGGGGACATGTCATCTCCCCAGGTTGATGAGTCAATTCGGCCTCCAGTCCGGTGCTGGGGGTGATTTCACGGGCGGGTGAGTGATTCGGGCATATGAACGAAGTCCGCTTCCATCCTGATTCAGATATGACGAGAAGATACCGGCGCAGCCCATGTCGGGTTGTGACGGCGCGGGGACGGGATTGCGTGGGCCACCAGGCTGGACAGGCGATGCACACCGGAGTAAATCCGCGGCGATGTTGGTGCGCTGATCATGTGGGGACATGTCGTTCCCGCTGGTAAAAGCCAGTATTGGCAATATGTCAGAGGTTCCAGAGCTGGAGCAGAGCGGTCCGCAGGCTGGGGGAGGCGATCCGGTGGTCGGCTCGTAGGCGGGGGTTGGGGTGTCGGAGGTCGGCGAGGGTTTGTTCGGCTTCCGGCACCGGGATGGGGAGAGGTCGGTGCGGCTGCGCAGGAGATGACCGATGGCGCCGTGGGCGTGGGGGATCGCGATCGCCTCGGAATCCACCACGGCCGGTGGGTGGATCCATTCGCTGTCGGCGGTGACGAAGACCGGGACGTCACCATGCGTGAGGCGGGTGTCGGTCTTGTCGTGGTGGAACCATTCGAGCTGGTATTTCGCGGCCGGCCCGGCCGGGGCGCGGTGGTGGCGGGTCTGGGCGGCCCAGGTGCGGTGTTCGGTGGGACTGGGTTCGTATTCGGCGATGTGCCGCAGAAACATTCGGGCGACATTGGCGGGCAGGAAGCCGGGATCGGCTTGCCCGCGGCCGCTGACGCCGGGGATCGGCACCGCCCGCCCGATCTGCCATTGCGCGGTGGCGTTGTCGAGGAACGGCTGGTCGACCTCGGTGATTCCCTCGATGCCGTCGATGAAGGCCCGCACGGAGGTGGCGATGTCGGGATCGTCGGTGATGACCACGGCCTCATCCGCGATGGTGGAGCTGTGGGAGCCGATGACCGCCCGCCGGTCGGTGGTGATGACGTTGGCGTGCAGGTTCGGTGACGACAGCACCCGCACCCCGGCGCGACGTAGTAGGCGAGCGCGATCGGGGAGGTCAGGTGTGCGCGGACGGCGGCGCGGGCGGCGTTGACGACGAGGACGTCCCCGGCGCGCAGCGGTAGCAGGGTGGGGGCGTCCTGGCCGAGGTGGGCGATCGCGGCGCGGCGGGTTCCGCGCGTGCGGATCGCGGGTGATGTGCGGCCACGGACTCGGCCCGTCGAAGGTTGTCCCCATACCTGTCGAGCATCTGCCGATGAATGGCAGGCTGCCCGGTCTGGCCCGTCGGCACTATTGCAACCACCATCTTCGGTGGTCCCTGTACGCCTGCCAAGCTCTGGCCCGGGCCAGCGGATGGCCGTTAGTAGTTTTCCGCCCGCGAACTTGTGGATCGGGGTGCGCCGACGTCGTAGAACACCGGTGTCACCCGCAGAGAAGGACTGATCACCCTGCACGAAGGGAAGTAACGGCCGGCCATGTGGGGTTTCGGCTGTCGACTGGTCATCGAGGTCAGGCGAACTACAGACACGACAACCGGAAACCGACATGGAAACGCGGATGTCGATTGCCATTCGACCTGAGGCACGAACGCGCCGGCCGGACCTGCGGTGCAGACGGACGCCGCCGCTGAACACCGGCACGAACTCCTGCCTGTCGAACTCGAGCGTGTGTGCATATTCGACATCGTCGTTGTCGGGATGTCGGACGTATGATCGACGGACCGCCGGGGCGCCCACGCGGAAGGATGTCCAATGGACAATTGGTGGCTGTATTACAGTCCGTTTCCCCAACCTGTCCGAGAGTGGCTGTGGCTGATTGTGCAGCAGATCTGGTAGCCCGCTGACGGTCCTGGATGTCCACCTCCTGCTGTCCTCGTGGCAAGTCTGCGTCGATATCAGTTGTTGGTGACGATGAAGCCTTTCCCGACGGGGTTGGGTTGGGCGTTGATGCCGTCGAGGACGGCAGTGAACTTGATGTACTCGAACGCGAACAGCGCGGTGTCGAATCCGCGGACCATGCCCACGATCTCGGTGTTGTTCTGAAGTACGGGTCCACCGGAGTCGCCACCGCCTGATTGGGCGTTGCTGTAGAAGCGTGTGGTGTTCTGCGCGGTGATTGACCCGCAGTGGAGGCCGGTGCCGGCCCCGTCCTTGCAGTGGGGACCGATCGGGTTGGGGGAGCCGATTCCGTCGACGCGGGCACTGGGACCATTCGATGTGAGTACCGCGTCAGCGTTGAGGTAGAGGACCACCCAGTCGACGCCGGTCCCGCCGCCGGGACTGCGGTACGCGATGTTGCCGATGTGTTCCCGCGGTCCGGTCGGCGCATAGCGGTAGACGGGTGCACCGTCGGGTGTGCCGTCGACGCAGTGGGCGGCGGAGATGCCGATCTTGTTGCCGAGCGAGTCGGTACCGACGACGCCCATCGTGCAGAACTCGATGATGCCGGGCGGGTGCGGCACCGGGTTCAGGTCGTCGGTCCATGCGATGCCGTTGGACACGAGACCGGTGGCTGATGCCGCCGGCGCGTTGACAAGGAATGCGCCGAGGGTGACTGCGAGACACGCAACATACCCGTAAAGCCTTCTCAATGTGTTCTCTCTTCTTCGCGGCACCGAGGAGCTATCTGTAAGCCGCTCTTTCTGGTGGCCGAGCTGGGCTCGACGTGACGACTTCTTCACGGCTGACTGTCGGGGTCCGGAAGCAGCGGGACTCCGTCCCGCCGGCCGCCATTGACGTCAGGCTCGGCCTTCGACAAGGCCGTCAGGGCACAGGGATGGTTCGGAAGAACGGTGCGGTCGGCGGCAGCCCACGCGGATCGGTCGTGGGATTGGCGACGAATAGAACCGCACCAACAGCGGATTCGGCTCGCCCGCAATCATCCGGTCATTGCGGACGCGGATCTTGCTCCTGGGCACCCGGTGCGAGGGAGTCGTCGACCCGGGCGTACATCCGACGGTCCGATCGATCGAGCGCGACGATCGCGCCCGTGACTGGGGTGAAGTCGGTGCCGTCCAACTGGGGACAGCTCGATGACGGTCCACGCCACGATCGCGGCGTTCCGGACGAGGGAACCTTGCTCAGTTCGGTGCTGCGGCACGACGAGCACGTGGACGCGTCGGCGCCGAGCATGGTGTGGCACTGATCGCAGTGGCGGATGGTGATGAAGTCGCGTGCGATGAGGGGGAGTGGTGGGAGCTGATCGCGGTGGAGCTGATTGTGCATCGGGGGCCTCGACTTGCAGGGTTCGGGGGTTGTTCGACTCCCAGGCTCCTCGCGTGAGGTTCATCCGACGACGGTAGAACGACCGATAGTCATACCTGTTTTCGTGCCCGGGGTTGTCCGTAGGGTCAGGATCCGCATGGCCTGGGTCGTGGATCTGACCGGGTCCGGGCGTCCCGGATCACGCGGGCATGGTCGTCCACGTGCGACCCCTCGGGGTATCTTCACGCTCGTCGTCGGTCGCCGCGATCCTCGCCGCGAACCCGGATGTCGATGGCGTGCAACATCGGCCGAGAACACCTCGCCTGGATGTTGGCCGATGACACGGCCGCACACACCCACCCCGCCGTCACCACCGCCGGAGTACGAATCGAAACCGTCTGCCCAATTCGTGTGAAGGGGCGACGAGAATATGCATGGAAATAGGCGAACGAGACTGGGGCGAGAGGCGACTCGCTCCGAGGGTGACACGTGAGCCGTGGGCCGCCGCGTCAACAGGTGCGAACAGCGGCGGTGACACGCTTGATGTGTTGTGGCGCAGCCAAGCGCAGCCCCCGCCAACGATGTAGATCAGCTGGCAGGGGCGCTACACGGACAGTCTGCACGTAGGAACGAGCAGCGCACAATTGATCTTCGTGAGCCGGAGCATGGAAGTCCAGGGAGTGTGATCCATGCCATTGCACAATTTTCGCACCTCCGGATTACCGACCAGTAAGTGCGATTTCATGTCTTCTTTCACTGTGTGCGATCCGGCGGCAGTCTCTCGGTCAGGGTCGGCGCGAGCCGGCGACGGGGGTGGTGCCGCCGGACCCGATGAGTTCTGCTTCGCCACAACAGTGCCGGCGGACTTCGGCATCGAGTGATCGAGCGACAAGCTTGTATCGTCCACTGGTTGTTCTGTGCTGCAGCGTGTCCGGGCGTAGTCGTAGCTGTTCTGTGCAATGAGTATGTGTGGCGAGCCGCTCACTGCCGTGGACGCGAACGCCCGACGGCCCGGTCGGTCCACTGCTGGTGGGCTGGTTGGAAAACCTCGCACGATTTGTGCTGGTGTCGCGAAATGCTTGGCCAGGCATGGTTCGGATGCCGACCATGTGATGTAGAACACAGGCGAATTTGTGGGAGAAGGCTGGTGCTCGGGGGCGTTCGGTTGCAACCCTAGTTCGAGACCCAAAGCTCCAGACCTAATTTCGGGTATGGGTGTAGGTAGTTCGGCCAATGTGCAGGTGTCGAAGTCGGTCCAAAGTGGCTGGTGCGCGTCGTCGACGTGGCAGTCGAGAATTATCTGCACGTGAGAGAAGAGTTGTCATGGCACGGATCGCCGAAAACTTGGGTACAAATCTGCTGAATACGTTGCGGGTCGGTGTGGTTGGCACTGTTCTGTACGCCGGGCTCATCATGGGCGTGGTCGTGGTGGCAGTGTGGAAGTTCCCGATGCCCGGCGTATAGGCCCGCTACCACTCCTGGTCCTGCGCCGATGCCGGCGGGTGAAACACTCGGTGGCAGTTCGGCGATAGAGCTGACAGGGGCGTGGTTGTGCCCGTGGCTCCGCGTAACCGGTGAACAACGCGCGATACCCGTGACGGGCCCTGTTTGCTGTGGAAGGGACGTTGATGTTCGGGACGGGCGTAGGTCTCATGGTTGCTCTGCTGGTGGTGACACTTCTGGTGGTGCCCGTCTCGTTCGGTGTGGCGGCACGAGCGGACGCGAAGGTCCGCCGCCTTGCGGAGTCCCGGGCGTCCCACTCGAATCCGGGGGGCTCGGTAGCTGTCGCGGATGTGGACGAGCGGTGCGATCGGTGGCGGCAGCTGGCGACGCGGGCGTGGTTGATCTGCGGCGGCGCCTCGCTGGTCGCAGTAGCGGTCGTGGGTGTCCTGATCTGCGTCGGGTGAAGCCGACGACGTAAGCCGGGAGTGCGCGCGTCGGTGCGGGGCGGACTGAGCCCTCGATGCCGAGCCTGCACCTGAAGGATCAACGTAATCTGAAACCATTTCGACCGCTGTGACATACGCGCCGGAGGCCGCCCGAGACGCAGTCACGCGCAGGTGAGCCGAAGCGGCCCGGTCGGAGTGTAGTCCGCTCCGGCCGGGCCTCGCCGGGACATACAATAGGTACCCGCCGCGTGAAGCCTGACGGCGCTCGTCACGGTGCGCGTCCGGGAGGAGGCGCGCAACGGTCGGGCGGTGCGGATCCGCGTTGGTGTGCCTGGGTGGTGGGCGTCGCTGATGTCTCCTCGGATGTGCTGCGGGCGTGTGAATTTATCGACCGGATCGACGGAGCTCGGCGGAACGGTGTGTGCATCAATCGCTGCTGCCAGTTCAGGTTTGGCTGTCGCCGTGCTGGTTTGGTGACCTGCTCCCTCGTGTTCCGGTGCGAGGAAATGGTAGATCCGCCACCCACCCCAATCGCCCGAGCGTGACCTATGTCACATGCCTTTCTCGGTGGGCCACACTTGCGGCTGGCGGCCGTCGGTTGCAAGCACGTCTGCGTCGGCATCGCGCATCCGAGTGCGGGTGTTGGTTCTGGCAGGACGAATTCGGTGCCTGACCGATCGACTCGCCTGGTGCCGAACTCTGCCCGCCCGGGGAATGAGAGATCGTCGGCGCGTGGTGCGCAGCGCCCGGTGGTGGGTGCGGGTGTGCGAGGTCGGAAGGGCCGGTCTGGACCTCGTGTCAGTGCGGTGTGGTGCGGTTGAATGGGTGGCATGGGGTCGTCCGCGAGTGAGCAGCTGTGGCAGACGTTGTCCGATTCCGGGTTGGCGTTGGTGTGCGTCCGCGGGCCGCAGAGCCGATGGGCGGATCTGCTCTTGCCCGAAGATCGGTCGGTGGGCGAGCTGGCTTGGCTGGCACGGGACGCCGACGAGATCGCCGAGCAGTGCCGCGACCGCCGATAGCGACACACCCGAGCAGCGACGGCGCTGGAGCTGACCGGGCGGAGCCCACCGAAGAAGTGGCAAGGTGGTCTGTTCTTCGTGTGAGCGGGTGTCGGCGGCTGTGCAGGTGGACGCGGGGTTTTCCAGAGGTGAGGCGCACCGGTGCCGGTGGTAGCGTCGCGCAGGCTGCAAGGGGTGCGATCGAAAGTCATCGGGCTGCAGCGGCGAAGGGCACGGAAGGTGCGGTACATGGTGCAACAGCAACGGGCGGCGGTGACCCGGGCGCAGATCGTCCGCGGGGCAGCGGAAATGTTCGACAAGTCCGGGTTCGAGGGCGCCAGTCTCGTCGAGATCCTCGAGGCGGCGGGCATGACGAAGGGGGCGTTGTATTTTCATTTCCGGTCCAAGGAGGACTTGGCCCGGCACATCATCGCCGAGCAGCACCGGATCTCCATCTCCGCGGTGCAGGCCATCGCCGCGCAGGAGGCGTCGGCGATCGAGCAAATCGTGATGCTCTGCCACGAGATGGCCCGGCAGATCGTGCAGGATCCGATCGTGCGGGCCGGGATCCGCATCACCCTCGAGCTCAGCGCCGACGACCGTGGCCCCGCGGGCCCGTACTGGGATTGGATCGCCGCCTGTCAAGCGTTGGCGGCCCGCGCGGTCGCCGAGGGCGACCTTGTCGACACTATCGACCCGCCGACGTTCGCGCGGTTCGTCATCGGTGCGTTCACCGGGGTCCAGACCCTGTCTCAGGTCCTGACCCATCGCGTGGATCTCGAGCAGCGGGTGGACGAGATGTGGGGGTTCCTGTTGCCGGGGATCATGCCGACCGCCCGGCACTCCGGCATGATGCGGATCCGGGCGGCCCGCACCGATGTTCCCGTCACCGGATCGCCCGGCGGTCAGGATTAGTGCGCTCAGCGCGCCGGAACGACTGCACGTGCTTGCTGCAGACCGGCAAGTGCGCCATCCGCACGCTGGCTGGCGACCGCGGCCGGAACAAGGATGGGATGACTGCCGGGTCGGTGTTCGTGCAGGTCCGATCGCGTGCCGGGTGCTGGTCCGCAGGAGCGCCGCGGCCGATGTCATCGGGGAAATCATCGAGGACCATGCGGCAGTGAGCCGGACCCGGTGGTGGTGGGCACGAGTGGGCGCCGGTGCATCGGTGGGCGGTCGCGGTCGACGATGCACCGGTTGGTCTTTGCCGACACCGAGGGCTTGACCATCGATCGGAGTCTCCACCACCCCCACCGCGGACTGGACCGCGATGTGCCCTCTCCTCGGTGTGGGCCGGATTTCACTCGCTGCTGGTTGACCGCAAACTTGTCGTTGCGGAATTGTTATCGGACCGGTATAAATATTCACATCGTGTGCTGTGTGTCACGATTCTCTGAACAATCGAACTGGAGTTACAAAGATGGACCTTGCTTTCTTGGCCGACTTCTTCTCGAACGTCTCCACCCTTCTCGGCGTCCTCGACTTCTTCTCGGGTTCTGCTGGGTCACTCAGCGGCTAGTAGCGCTGGCCAGTAAGTGAACTGGCGCTGCGGTGGCAGAAAGGGGGCCTGAGTTTACCTGCGGCCCCCCTTTCGCTGCACTGGAGCTTCGGGTTGTCTGCGCCGCGCTCGGTTCCTCGGGAAATGCCGTGAATGTCATTTTCCGTGCGGATGGGCCGACCGTTCAAGATCATTTTCTGATCCGGATGCTGACCTATCTCGATTCGGTAACTCGAAACTTTGAGATCCGAATTGTGTGTGTCGTCGAGTCGGGAGAACGCGGGGCTGCCCTCAGCGAGAGGTGCCTCTCGTCGCGTGGCTGCGCGCCGAGGGGTGTCGCGGCGCCTCTCGCGGCGGCCTTACATCCGACGCAGCGACTCGTGCCCTCGTGGCGGCTTAGGGCCTTGCGGTCACGGTCTACGAGGTCGCCGAACTAGACGGCGTTTCGCAGGCAGCCAGTGGCCACGTCCGGGCGTCCAGGCGATGGAAATCGGCTCCCGCACATGGGAATACTCGCGCTGCGAAGATTCGGGGGCGTTGCCTCGGCGGGGCGGCGATCGTCTCTTCGCCCGGCCGTTGCGCCCGTCGGGGTTAACACGTCGTCGCCCAGGCTGGTGGCCGGCACGTACGACACTTCTTGTTCCTCAAGCCAGGTTCGCAGGGACTTCATCTGACCGTCGGCCTTGTCCGCGGTGAGCTACGAGAACGGCATTTCCTCGTCGAGCGTGCGTTCGATCATGTTCTGCGCCAATACGGTTTTGGCCGCGCGCTCGGCATCGGCACCGATGCGGACGGCACGGCAACGGCCTTGATCGGCGGTCCACGATTCGCCGAAGATGGAGCTCGAGTTCTGAATACGGTGTGTCTGGTCGTCGTCGCCGCGGCGCTTGTGGTGTGGGCGATCGGTGATTCGACCGCCCACGACTTGCCTGTGAAGAATGCTCCGTTGACCAGCGGGGAGGGAATGTCCCCTTTTTGTGAGGGATGTGGCCGCGCGGTTAGCGGCTGTCTCGACGTCGCCGGTCGGCGCACAATTCTCAAGGCCCCTGCTCGGGGCAGGATGAGACTCGTGAGCGACCGGGCTGCAGTCGACCTCGAGCGTGAACTCGCGATGCTCGCGTTCGTTCGTGGTCGTCTCTGGGCGTCGGAGGGCGATGATGTCCGTAGTCCGACCACCGCTCGATCAGGTTCTCGACGGGCTGAGCAGTCTCGCACGGTCGCCGCGGGTCCCGAGCTGATCTGCGCGCCATGCGGGGGGTTGTGATGACAGTTCGTTCCATGTGACTTGTACGCAACGGCGCTTGACCATCGCGTCGGCACAACCGGGAGCCGGTCGGTGTCTCCGGCCTTGACCGCCCGTGGAATGCGGGGGCAGTCCGCCCGACAGGGGATGGAGTACGCGACGTCGCTCGAGGCTATCTCGGTGGCCTGTCGAACTGTTTCCACTCCTGTGCCCAGCGCCGCAACCGGTTTCGGTGGAACAGTCGCTGTGCGAGGGCTGCAATCAGCAGGACGGCGCCGGCGGTAAGTGCCCAGAGGCCGCAGGCGGCGGTCACGGCGAGGGCGGTGTTTTCGCGACTGTCGGGGATGGGGCCGGTGAGGTTTCCGTCGGCGTTGACGCTGATGGTGATGGTCTGGCCGGCCTGCGCGGGCGTGTCGGTGGGGACGGCGGCGGTGCGTTCCCCGTTCGGTGTGGTCCAGCGGGCGCGGGCGGTGTTCTGGGTGCCGACGGGGCGGATCGAATATTCGGGGGTGTCGGGTACGGGATAGGTGTCCTCGAGCAGGACTGCGGGTACGTGGTGGACGCCGGCGCTCAGCGTGTGGGTTTGATGTTCGAGCCGGGTATGGGTCGCGGTGCCGAAGGCGCCGGCAACGGGGATCAGTAGCAGAACTACGGCCGCGGTGAGCAACACGATGGTGGCCTCGAGGCGGTCGCTGGGGCGCATCAGGTGGTTGCGGCTCCACGGGCGCAGCCGCCACCACCGGATCGGCGCGGCCACGGGCACCGGTGCCGGTTCCTCTCGACGCATGGTCACCTCCAGCAGGATCTCTGCTTCCCCTCCCTTCGATTGTGCGACGAAATCGAAAGGCGGTGTTTTTCCACGGTTGCTCCGTGAGCCTGAGGAGCCTCACCGGGGGTGTTCAGGCGGAGCGCATTGGGGATGTAGTTCTCGACTGCCTTGCCTATGAGTTCGCTGGGCGTGCTTTGCTGGCGCTGAGCGAGTTCGTCGGGTGTGTTGCTCAGTGGCAGCCGCAGTCGGTCTTGCGGTGTGGGGGAGCGCGCGTTCGAGTCCGGCGTGCTGAGGAAGGGGCGGCTGCCGCCGGCCGTCTCGCGCAGGTCCAGGCCGACGGCGGCGTTGCCGCGCGTGGCGGTGGCCGAGTCCGTCGTCAGCGTCATGTCGTGCTCGGCCTGCGACCGGTGGCTGCACCTTCGCGGTCGCCGCGCGAATGGGAAGCTGGGGTGCAGGTAGCGGCCGCCGACCTCGTCTCCGGCGATGTCACCGCGTTCGCGCAACCGACTGGCGGGCTGCGCCGGTTGCTGTCGTGCGAACGCAGCGCGTCGGTTGTGTGTTGGGCGCATCTGGGTTGCCGCCGACGGCACCGTAACGGCGGCTGCTGCAGCTGTCCGTGCGCGGGCGGTGTTCGTGCAGGTCGGGTCGCGTACCGGGCCGGTCGGTCCTTATGCTCGATCTCGGGAGTGTCGCCGAGCGAAGAGGTGCATCAATATGGCCCGAAACAGTGGCAATCGGCCGGTCGGTGGCCCGGAGTTGACGGTCGGTGTCCGGGTGTTGGTCCGCAGGAGCGCCGGGGCCGATCTCACCGGTGACGTTGTCGAGGATTATGCGGCGGTGACCGACCCGGGCGGCGGTGGGCACGAGTGGGCGCCGGTGCATCGGTGGGCGGTCGCGCTCGACGACGGGCGGCTGGTTTTTGCCGACACGGAAGACCTGACGATCGATCCGGGCTCCTACCGCTCCGCCCCGAACCCGAACCCGAACCCGGGTTCGGGCGTGCGGACGCCCGGCAGGCACCGGGGAGAATGATCGGCGGCAGCCGCGTCGTGGCCGGTACTGGGAGGCGTCAAACATCATGCACGAATTACGCTAGCAGTCAGTCGATTACATGAATGACGCGGATGAGGTCCAGAAGGCGCTACGTCGATCTCAGCGCATGATCTGTCGGGCATGCCTGAGCCGCGCCTGACGTCTCTTGCGCCGTGGGTGTTGTTCGAAACTGAATTTTCAGGCTTACCGTGTCCGGTATGAGAGGTGATGAGGCTGCGGCCGAGGAAAACTCGTCATGCGGCCGGCTCCGGGGCGAAGCCGATACACCGCGCGCGACGGAAAGCCACGACCCGGTGATTACGGACTCGATATTGGTTGCGGGCCGGGATGATTCGCTGGGCTCGCTCGCCGAAACGGCCGGGCTCTACTGGCAGATTGTGGCGTCGACCCGTCCGCTCCGATGATCGACTACGCCTGCGCGGCTCGGTTGCGACACCGAGTATGGGCATGGGCATGGGCATGGGCATTGCAGCCGGCATCGGCGGGGGTGGTGCAGACATTGTGGGCCTGATCTATTCCGAGTCGGACTGGTTCTCGGGTAACGCGTCCCTCTCGGCCGCACTGCGAGTCGGTGCATCGTTTCCTGCACCCCGTTGTACATTTTCGTAGCCTGATCCGTTTCCCCGAACACGATCCCTCGCCGGCCGACGCCGGCTTCTGGGATCGGTGGGCGTCCCCGGACGCGCCGGTCCGTTGTGCGCCCGGCCCAGACCCAGTTGCGTACGGTCTCGCGGCTCACGCCCAGGTCGCCGCCGATGCCCTTGAAGGGTGTCGCTCGGGTCGGATAGGTACAGCCCCGACGGCATCGGCCTTGAACCCTGCCTTGTATGCCTTCATCACCATCAGTGACATCGCTTCCTCTGGGCCCCTCACGAACCCGTGCCGAGGATGTCCTCACTCAGTCGGAACACTCTGATACGCAGGTGCAACAGACCCCGTCGAGCGTTCTGCGGCCCACGTTGCGGCGTTGGTGGCGGTGATGATGGCCGCTGCCTCCTGCAGCGCACCGCAGTACACGGACGCGAACATCGAAACACTGGCCTCGAATGCAGTAGGAACCGTGTCGCTCGGCGACCGCGCGGTCGAAACCTTCCGTGGTCGGACCCTGGTGTTCGTCTTCGACGAGAGCGGAAACGTCCTCGGCCGTTGGAAAACGGACGCATCGGCGGCAACCAGGTGGTGCCTTACACCACAACGTCGTCACCGCATGCTGCCATGCAGTGACCACACACACCGACACCGCCGCATCGATACCCCTCTCACCGAGCACACCCCATGCATCGATCTGAAACAACCCAAACAACGTCTCGGCTGGTCAGGCCGGTGTGAGACGGCACTGAACCGGTGTGGGAACGGGCCGACAACCGCCTGCAGGTAGCCTTCACTGCATGGATGCGGTGAAGATCGACGCAATCGAGCGTTACCGCGCTGTCAACGACGCTGCGGCCACGCCCGAATTCCGTCTGCCCGCTCATGCGTTCCGAATGCCTTTCGAGAGGAGCAGAGAGTTGTCGGTATCGAAGCCCGAATCGAAAACCAGAAACCCAGAGAAAGGGTATGTCGCCCTTCTGGGTTGGAGTTTGAATGCTATCGAAGCTGTTGACCGTTTCGACAGGCGATATCTCGTCGTCGCGCCCGATTGGGCCGAAGATTATTGCAAGGAACACGGAATTCCGTATGTGCCGTGGAATTTTGAGCGATTGAACGATCGTTCCATGGRGATCGCCGAGACGCTGAAGGAGAAAGGTGTCGACGTCGCGATCCCACTGTTCGAGGAGACCGTCGAGTGGGCGGGCGCGATCAACTCCGTTCTTCTCGACAATCCGCGACTCTTCGGCCAGTCTCTGCTGCTGCGCGACAAGGCCTTGATGAAACGTCGCGCCCAACTCGGCGGCATCCGCGTGGGAATCTTCGAGGAAGCCCACGAACGCGACGACGTCATCCGATTCCTCAAGCGAGTCAACCAGACATTGCTCAAGTTGGACGGCGACCCGAACGATCCGATCCATCTCAAAGCCTTCGACAAGGCCGGCAGTCTCGGGCACCGGGTTATCCGCACACCGGACGAGGTCGACACCATCCCGGACGAGGAGTTCCCGGTCTTGATGGAGTCTCATCTGGACGGGTGGGAGTTCGCAGTCGAGGCATGGATTCACAACGGAAAGATCCGCTTCCTCAACATCTCGGAGTACGTGACCCTCGGGTACTCCGTGTTCGTCCCGGCCACACCGGAGTTGGAGAAGTACCGTCCGGAGATCACTCGTCAGATCGAGAAACTGATCAAGACCTTCGACATCGAATTCGGGTTCGTTCATCCCGAGTACTTCGTCACCAGCGACGGAGAGATGTACTTCGGAGAGGTCGCGTACCGTCCGCCGGGCTTCAAGGTGTTCGAGTTGCTGGAACGTGCCTACGGGTTCAACGCATATCAGGGCCTGGTGCTTGCATTCGATCCCAAAACGACGGAAGAAGAAATCGAGGACTTCTTCCCGAAGGAAGTGGTGGACGCCAAGGGGCATGCCGGCTGCTTCGGTGTCTATCCACGACGACGCGTCGTCAGCCAACTGTGTATGCCAGAGGAGACCGAGGACCACATCTATTTCGAATCCCACGAGCTCACAGCGCCATTGGAAGAGACGGTCACCAAGCGAACTGCATTCGGCACGCACTGGGGACTCCTCCACTTCTTCGGTGACGATCCCTACGAGATGCGTGATCTACTGAAGAAACAGGAAGAACTCGACTTCTACGTTTGAGTCGAGCAGGTCCGTTCATACGTGAGGATCCCCGGTTGAAATCGACCAGCAGCGATACGAATACCGACAGCACGACGTTGGAGAAACGTCTGGCCGGGCTCGACGATGCCACCCGATCGTTGGCAGTGACCCGCGATTTCGGTAAACACGTCAAGCTACGCCCGGTGCTGGACGCCCTGCGTCTGGTTCTGTTGCAGCCGGGGGGCGCCGCAGCGGTGCAGGCGCGCGCGGCGGACCTGGACGAAGCGGGTCTGTTCGTCGGCACCGACTGGGCCGAACCACAGATTCTCATCCCGGCGCTCAGCATCGGAGCATTGAGCAGCGCCAATGCGGACACGGTGGTACTGGAGGCCGTCAACGAATTGCGCCTACTGGCCGTCGCCAAGGGCGAGTATGCGCACCCGTTGATCTCTGCCGAGCAAGCCAGGCACCATCTTTCGCAAGTCCTGGCCGTCAACATGTCGCTGTTATTGACGCCCCCCAGCGAAGCGGAGCGTGAACAACAGGGACGCATGGCGCAGGCGACCCGGGCACTGTTCCGTCATCTGGGACAGGGTGTCGGGTACGACAACATCCTCGAACACCTCGTGGAGGAGATCTGGCGGATCCTGCGGCAGCGGCCCATACAGGTCGATCAGGTCAAGCAGATGATCACACAGATCGCCGTATACAGGAACAGTCCGAACATCGAACCGGGCGCCAGCGGGGTCGGCGCTGATCGTCTGATCAGCAGTCTTTTCGGCACAACGGATGCCTGCCGGGAAGACCCGGGCGTCGATGTCTACCACAGTCGCCTGGAAGCAATGGACAGCAGCGGCCTCCAGTACGAAGCGGCCGGATTCGCGCGCGCAATGCACGACACCGGACTGGTCTCGCCGTACCACGCCGTACTGCTGCGGTACCTGCTCGAAAAAGGGGAGTACCTGATCGGGGAAGCCCTGGGGCTGTCCAGCACCGGCCGCGACTGCCTGCTCTGCTACCACGACCTGGTGCGCAGCCTCATCGACAATGCGGTCCATATCGAGACCGCCCAATGCATCTACGGTCTCGCGTTGATGCTGGAACGGGGCATTCTCTATCAACCGGCCGTCGCCCCAGCCATGTGGCGCCAACTGGCGCAACCACTGTCGGCGTATTCGCGGCAACGCCTGACCCAGGCCTTCGGGCCGACGCTGGACGCTCGGGCTTGGCTGTTGTCCGGAATGCTGTCGATCCTGGGCTTGCCGCTGGGAGTGGGACAAGGCGACAACCCGACGTGCCAGTCGGCGAGGGCGCTGTCTATGTGGGCGTACAACGATCCGGACTACCTGCTCCAAACCCTGGTGTGGGCGGCACGAGACGACGAGATCGTCATGCATTTCGAAGGGCAACCGATATCGTCTCGCGACAGTGCGTCCGGTGTTGCGACCGTGCTGCCAGTCGACCTCGACCCGGTATCGCTGCTCGTCGTGCCGCACCTCGACCGCATCTACGCGGAGATGGGGAGGCGGTGCGCCGACCGCGAAGGCGACCCGCACCGCTGGGTCAACCCGGAGTTCCACGGCTGGTGGTCGGGCCGCGGGTTCCGTATCAACGTGGACGTGCCAACCGGCAAACTGACCGAACTCGACGAGTTCCTGCGTCATTTTTATGCCAGCTATCACCCCTTCTACAACGGCAACCAACCGCTCATTCACCCCCAACCGGCCGGTATCGCTGTCACCGACAGCGCCGCCCGATTCATCGGCTGGCATGCGATCACCGTGCTGCGGGTCAATTTGGATCCGCAAGAGG
>NZ_JBFUHV010000174.1:0-18222 GCF_056402215.1 Rhodococcus sp. P4_B6
ATGATGGTGATGATGCCGCTGATGTTCGTCTCGAGTGCGTTCACGCCGATCGAGTGGAGGGCTGCACTCGCCAGAGCAGGTCGGCTCCTGTGTCGGCGGCTTCGTGCCAGAACTCGCGCCCGAAGAACCCGCGGTCGGCAACGACCAGCATGCCCGGCTCGAAACTCGGCAGCAGGGGCCGGGCGAGTTCCCGCTCGTCGACCAGCACTCCACCGATGGGCGCGTCGACGACGGCGTGGGTGCCGCATTCACCGAGACCGACCACTTTGACCTTCGGGTACGGGGCGTCGAGCCCGTGGCTGTTGCCACGACCGCATGCGCTTTCCGTTCGCGGTGGTGCCGGGGACATCGAGTTGCACCCCGTCGATCGCCATCACCCGCAGCTCACCGAGCCACCCGCCGGTCGGGGCCGGGACCGACCAGTGGCAGGGCCACCCGCAGGTAGAGTTCGCGCAGCGGCCGCTCACCGAGCCGGGCGCGGGCCTGACACAACGCCGAGGAACTCGGGACCTGCCAGTCCTCGTCCCAGGACCGCAGAAACCGCAGTCTCTGCACCAACTTGCGCATCACCTCTTCGTAGGCGTCGTCGAAGAAACAATGTCATCGCCGACACGAAATAGACCACGACTCGGGCGGGGAGCAGCGTCGTCGGCGCTCGACGGCCCCGGTTTCCGTCAAGACTTCGTCGACGAGATCGCGGTGGACAATTCGGGTGAGCACGCCGAGACCGATACGATCGGTCAACCGGTCGTCGCCACCGCGTTCCTCACCTGAATCGTCGTCCGCCACAGGCATATAGGGTACGTGGATTACGTTGCTGCGCAATATCTCTAGAAGGCAATCTGAGGGCTGGAATTCCCGCCACCCATCACATCACCCTCGCTGGATCAACCCGCTCGGCACACTCCGGACATGAACCGCATCAACATCTTCCGCAGGCGCAACGACGTGACCAGCGGCGATGCCAAGGTAACGGCATTGCCACTCGATCCAGGGCGGTTCGCACCGCCGCCATCGACGAACTCTGCCAGCTGCTCAACGACACCCACACCGTCTACCCCGGCACCACCCTCACCCTGCGCTACGGCACCAAACCCCACCGGTGACCCTGCAACAATTCCTGCGCTATGTCAGGAGTCCTGGGGATTCGAGCGGTTGCCGCGGACGCTCCGCAGCATCGATCGGGCCCAGGCTACTGGTCGCCAGGTGCGGGTCAATCCCGTTGTCTCCTTCGCTATCTCGCGCGCGATGAGCGCGTCGAGCGTGTGTGGGACGTCGGCTCGCATCTGAACCGGCGGACGCCCGATCAGTTGAGCGGCGATGTACTGCTCGATGGCAATCCAGTCGGCGGTCACGAGGTAAGTCCCAGGCTCAGCTTGAAGCTCGGCGTGCCACCGATGAGATAGGCACCGGCCGACTGCAGGATCCGGTCTTGCGCCACGACGTGCTGGCACATGGTGGTGGTGTCCCGCAACCAACGATCCAGCGGCGACGGGCGGTAGATCGATGCGGTCTGGCGCAGGTCGTAGAGCCGAGTGACGATCGACCGGGCGGTCCGGAACGCATGCAGCCGCGAGAGCGGCAGTGCCGCGCGCTCGTGCGCGGTCAGGTCGTCGAGGGTGGCACCGGCGGACAGTACCTCCCACTGGCGCCGCATACTGCCGTACACCCCGTGCCGGGCGGCGTTGAGGTCCGCCTCGCATTCGGCCAGGGTCACCTGCAGGCGATAGTCGTCGGCTCGGGCGGCACTGCCGTCGAGCACGTGGTCCAGCGCCGCGCGGGCCACCCCGAGCGGCACCCCCGGCATGTTGCGCATGTGCACTTCGGGCTGGGCGAGCGGGCTCGGCCGACCGGGGACGGTGCCGAACTCGAGCGTGTGCTCCTCGGGAACGAACACGTCGGTGATCGTGTAGTCGCAACTGCCGCTGCCCGCCAGGCCCGTCGTGTGCCAGGTGTCGATGACCTCCACCTGCGAGCGGGGGACGATCATCAGACGTGAGTCGTGCGGGTCGCCCTCGGGGCTCGGCTCCGGGCGACCGTCACGGTAGATGAAGGCCCCGGACACCACCCAGTCCGAATGGGTTATCCCGCTGCCGAACTGCCAGCGTCCGGACAACCGGTACCCGCCGGGTACGCGCTCTGCCCGGCCGGTCGGGAACAGCAGTCCCGCGGTCGTCATGTCCAGAGTGGGAAACATCTTCCGTGCGACCGGCTCGGCGAGAAAGGACGCGTAGAGCCCGGAGTCGGAGCCGATCATCGCGCACCAGCCGGCGGAGGCGTCGCCGTAGGCGATCGCCTCGATGACCTCGGTTTGCTCGATCGAGGTCAGTTCGGGACCGCCGAAGTCGCGGGAGAATCCCATCCGGAACACTCCGGTGTTCCGTAGCATCTCGACGACGTCTGGGGGCAGCCGCCGGGCGCGCTCGATGTCGTCGGATCGCTCGCGCAGCCGGGGGGCGATGTCCCTGGCGCGGGCCAGGATCTCGCCGGCCGAGTGCACGTCTCGATCCTCGAGTTCGTTGATGGTGTCGTCGACGATGGTCATGTGAGATCTCCTTGTCGGGAATTCGGGTTGTCGAGAACGTGGAAGGCGCCGTGGAGGAAGACGAGGCGGGTGCCGTCCGGCCGGGTGCCGGCGGCGACCACCTCGCCGACGACCATGGTGTGGTCGCCGATGTCGTGGGCGGCCTGCAGGACACACTCCAGCCAGGCCGGTGCGTCGAGCACCAGGGCCCCGGTGTGCTCGCCGGCGGTGGCGCCCAATGCGCTCAGCGATGTGGTGCGGCTATCGCGCTCCTGTGCGAAACGCCGTGCCAGATAGCTGGCTCCGCCGTCGAGGATCGAGGCGGCCCACACCTTCGATTCGAGCAGGTCCGCGAGGAACCGGGACTCCCGGCCGAAGCACAGCGATACCAGCGGCGGGTTCAGCGACACGGAGGTCAGCGAGTTGACCGTGACTGCATCGTGTCGGCGTCCGCCGTCGGTGTCGGCGAAGGTGGTCGCGATGGCGATCCCGGTCGCGAAACCGCGCATCGTGCCGCGCAGGTCGCGTTCGGTGGCGCGTTGCCTCGACATGATCACACCGCCTGGCCGAAGTCGAACAGCCGGTCCGGGTCGTAGCGCCGCTTGATCTGCGCGAGCCGTGGATGGTTTGCGCCGTAGTACCCGGATCGCCAGTCCCGTAACGCCGGATCGGTGAAGTTCACATATGCTGCGTCGCCGGCGAATTCGCCCATCTCGGTGTGCAGGTCGTCGAGCCATTCGAGGTTGGCCGAAACGGTGTGCGGCGAGTCACCGGTGCTCCAGGAGGTGTCCATGGAGACCAGGAACAGCAGGTCTCGATGTGCGAATGCCGTGTCGGCGACCGGAACCCGGTTGATCTTGCCGCCCCAGGTGAAGAGAGCGACACCCGCACCGTCGGGGTTGGTGCTGCCGGGCCAGCGTTCGAGCGCCGCGAGGAAGCGTTCGACCCCGGCCTCCGGCAGGGGCTTCGGCGTGCCTCGGGTCCGCACCGCGAAGGGATCACCGGATGTCTCGTGGTGCAGGATCTCCTTGGCTTCCCAGTAGGAGCGGTCGGCGAGGTCGCAGCGCTCGGGCGTCGCGACGGTGAGCACCGGAGCCAACATCTCGCGCAACTCGTCGGCAGAGCCGAGATGCTGGCCGACCACGGACACGACGCCCTCGGACCCGGCGATCCGCGTCACGCCGATCCGTGCCGCGAACTCGTCCGGCGCGTCGTGCATGATCTCCTGCATCCGAACCACGACCTCTCTCGCGTCGTCCCATCGCCACCGGAGCAGGCAGGTCRCACTCGGGCGAGGAAGGCGTGCCTGGAATGTGAACGACGTATTCACGCCGAAGTTGCCGCCTCCCCCGCCGCGGCAGGCCCAGAACAGGTCGGCGTTCTCGCTCGCGTTGCACGTCAGGACGCGGCCGTCGGCCAGGACGATGTCGGTCTCCACCAGCGCGTCGCAGGTGAGGCCGAAGGCTCGCGAGACCGCCGAGACCCCGCCGCCGAGAACCAGACCGCCGATGCCGACTTCGTTGGAGTTGCCGAGCGGCACCGCGAGGTCGTAGCGCTCGAGTTCGGCGTACAGCTTGCCCATCCGGGTGCCGCCGCCGACCGTGACCAGCCCGCTCGATTCGTCGATCCGCACCTCGTCGAGTCCACGGAGGTCGAGCACCAGACCGGTGTTCACCGAGTTGCCGGCGTAGCTGTGCCCGCCGCCGCGGGCCACCAGCGGTACCTGCTCCTGACGCGACCAGTCGATCGCGCGCGCGATATCGGTGACCGTATCGGCCGACAGCACGGCGGCCGGCCGTACGCCGGCGTAGCGCTTGTTGAACGCGGCACTGGTCGACTCGAATTCGCGATCGCCGGGATATCGGACCACACCGCCGACGAGACTCTGCAGCCCCTTCACCGGATCTCCTCCAGATACGATATGCCGGTCGTGGCGCTCGCGCCGTAACGCTCCCACTCCTCGCGGAGCCGGATCCGTCCGCTCGCGTCTGGTTCGGGAGTGGACAGTGTGTAGCCGACCACGACCTCACCGCTGACGAGCACCATGGTGTAGGCCAGCCCCAGGATGCCCTCGCTGTCGCAGGTGCCGTTGACCGTGCCACGCCGCACATTCCCGCCGGAGAAGTCGGCCCACACCAGGTTGCCCTGCTGGTGGTACTGCGCGATCACACCGTCGTCGTCGGCGGGGTTGCAAAAGCGCCGTCCGTCGTAGTCGATCATTCGTCGACGTCCAGCAGTCCGGCCGGCAGCCCGAAGGTCGCGCCGGGAGCCGGTGGGCCGAGCGGGTCGCCGTCGACGCGGACGGCTGCGGCTGCGGCATCGAGCAATGTGTCGCATGTGGCGGCGTCGTCGGCCTGGCACACGACGAACGAATGGCGGGCGAGGTATCCGCCGGGCGGCAGGCGCAGTTCCGCGCGGGGCTCGACCATCGCGGCCGCGGTCACCAGCCCCGGCGCCTCGTGTGGTACCGCGACCGAGCGAACGGTGAGGTCACGCTCGGGGTAGCCGAACCGGATTCCGGCGACATCACTGCGCGTTGGTGTGACAACGGGTCGGCGGCCGAGGGCGACGTCGACGAGAACCTCACCCGGGTCGATGCCGGTCGCGATCTTGCCGAGGAACGGGATCAGGTCGCCGCCGAGGCGGCCGTTGATCTCGATGATCAGTGGTCCGCGCTGGGTGAGCCGCACCTCCGTGTGGGTGATGCCGTTCTCGATCCCGATCGCCAGGTGCGCCTTCGCGAGCGTTGCCATGAGGTCCTGGTCGTGCAGCAGCGGATCGGTGGCGTCCACGATGTGCCCGACCTCCTCGAAGTACGGCTCCATGCCGGTTCGTTTGCGCGCCAGATACATCGGAAGATATTCACCCTTGTGCACGGCGGCGTCGATGCTGATCTCGGGGCCGACGGCGAACTCCTCGACGATCGCGGTGCCGCGGAACGGTGCGTCGCCGATCTGGCTGGCGCCCGAGGCGATCCCGAATGCGGCATCGAGTTCGCCTCGGTCCGAGGCGAGGATGACGCCCATGCTGGCGCCGAGCGCCTGCGGCTTCACGACGACCGGGTAGCCGATCCGCTCGGCCGCCGTCCGCGCCTGCTCGACGGAGGTCGTGAGCTCGAATCCGGGCTGCACGAGGCCGGCCGCGGTGAGCACCGAGCGGGTGCGGTTCTTGTCCCGGCAGCCCCGCACGCCCGCGGCGCTCAGACCGGGCACGCCGAGCTCGTCGGCGATGTCGGCCGCCGGCTGGACCAGCGGCTCGTCCCAACACACGACGCCGACGACGCGCCGTTGCGCGGCGACCGCGCGCGCCGCGTCGGCGAGGACCGCGTGGTCGAAGACGTCGACGACGGTGATCTCGTCGAAGTACTCGTGCTGCCAGGTCGGCGTCAGGTTGTTGATCAGCACGAGGTCGAGCCCCGCTTCCCGGGCGCGCGCCGCAACCGACCGGACGAGATACTCGCGGTAGCGTCGCAATCCGCTGCCAATGGCGAGGATGGCATCGTTCTTGGTGTTCATCGGTGTTCCTTCTCGAGGGGTGGTCCGGCAGCGAGGTCCGCGCTCGCAACCTCGGCAATTCGGTCGGCGATCAACGGCGCGGTCCGGAAGCCGTCGCCGCCGGTAGCGGCCCGCGCCCACACCGCCGGACCGATCCGGTCGAGCGCGCCGCCGCCGGTGCGCGCGTCGACCGTGTAGTGGCAGTGTTTGACCGCCGCGATGGTGTACCGGTGCTGGTCGGTCAGGATGGGCTCGGCCAGAAGTCGAGCAGCCCACCACGAGTCGTCGGAGATGTCCACCTCCCGCACCTCCCGGCACACGGTGTCGGAGCTGATCTTCAGCAGCGTCCCCGCGCCCGGCGGAAGCAGCCACGCCTGCCCGCCGGCACCGATGCGTCCCGCGCTGGGAGCCCGCTCCCACCAGGACCGCGTGTCGGCGGGCGGGCGCAGGTACATCATCGTTTGGCGGTGCAGCGCGATCGGCCGGTCCACCAGGGTCGACGACCACGCCCCGGTGGCGATCAGGACGAGATCGCCGCCGAGAATCTCGCCGCCGGCCAACGTGAGTCGCGCCCGGTCGATGTCGACGCCCACGACTTCGCGCCCAGACCGCAGCGTCACGGCGGGGTGCGCGCGCAGCCATTCGGTGGCCGCGCGCAACACCCGGTCCGCCAGCAGGACGCCCGCCTCCGGTTCCCGCATCACGACATGCCCGTCCGGGACGACGATGTGCGGCACAGAGTTCGGATCGTGGAAGCGCACCGCGACGTTCGCGCGGTGCGCGGTGTCGAGCACCGCGTCGACCCGATCCTCGGGCCATGAGGTGACCACACCGACCCGGCGGTAGAGGCGCGCGCCCAGCAGCCTTTCCAACTCCCGCCAGCGACGCCGTGCGCGCACCCCGTCGCGGGTGCGCAGGGCGTCTGCGGGGTGCAACGCACGAAGCACCCTGTGCTGATCGAACGAGCCGGACGCCGGGTTCGGTATGGCGCCCCGGTCCACCACGATCACGCGGTGGCCGCCGCGGGCGCACTCGACGGCGGCGAGCAGCCCGGTCACACCGGCACCGGCAATGACGATGCGCGACACGTCACCCTCCCGCGGGCCGCAGCCGGGGCAAAAGCCTCGGCGTGATCTCGGTACGGTCGGCGACCGCGTGAATTTCCCTCTCCACCAACGCCTCCGAAGCCAGATCGATCAGAATCGGGGCCGCACACCGCAGCACGACGTCGACCTCGTGACAGAAGTCGCCGGGCGAGTATGCGGTCAACCGTTGCAGCCGGTCGAGCTGCTGAGTCAGCGTCTCCGCAACCCGGCTCACGCTGAACCGGGGCAACTCGTACGCCGCGGTGAAGCGCTCGACGATGCACGCGGCAGCTGCCCGGGCATGTTCCGAGACGCTGAGCGGTCCGTGTCCCACCCACGCCTCGACCCTCGCCGCCACCGCGTTCCACGGTTCCACCAGTCGTGCCCGCGTGACCGTGTCGAGTGCACCGCGGTCGAAGTTGGTTCGCTGATGCTCCGGGCTCGTCGAGGCGAGATAGAACCGGATGAGGTCGCGCGGTGCGGACCTCGCCAGATCCCGGCCCCAGACCGCGTGCCCGCGGCTCGTGGAGAACTTCTGGTAGTCGAGTTCGTAGAACTCGTTGGTGAGAAACTTCTTCGGCAACACGTACCGGTCCGAGAGGGCCAGCAGCATCGCGAGGCCGGAGATCGCGAACGGGAAGATGTTGTCGAATCCGAGGAAGTACACCACTTCGGATGCCGCTTCCGGCCGCCACAGCGCGTCCTCGGACGCCACCTCGATCCCGCGGTTCTCGGCGGCGAGCATCGAGCAGTACATCGCCCACGCCACCGGTTCCGCATTCGGGTTGATCACCTGGGCCGCCACCGCGCCTTGCGGTGCGGAGATGCCCCAGGAGACCGGGTAGGTGACCGGGAAGTTCGGCAGCGGCCGTGACAGCATCTCCTCGATCGCCTGTGCCATGTGCGGGCGCATCACCGTGCCGAGGCCGGCGAAGTGTTCGCGCAACCGGGCGCGGTATTGCTCCATCGGCAACACCAGCACCCACGCGTCCCGCAGCTCCAGCGGATCGTCCGAGGACAGCGTCGAACGCGGATCGACGAGTTCACCGGCTGCGATCGGATGACCGCAGCTCTCGCAGAGCCCCGCGCATCCGTCGGCGAGGCAGACCGGACATCCGCCGCGAACATGACCGTCCACCAGGTACTGTCGTGTGCGTGGCGAGAAGGGTAGCTTCACCGATTCCAGCCGCAGCGCACCAGCCTTCCAGAGGTCTCCGACGATCCGCGTGACGAACGAGGTGAAGCGCTCCTCGTCGCGGGTGAACGCGTCGACCGCGATGCCGAGCGAGGCGAGGGTCGACTGGATCTCCTTGGCCGACCGGTCGGCCAGCTCCCGCGGTGTCGTACCCAGCCGCGCGGCGGTGGTGACCACGTAGGTCGGCGTGTCCTGTACGCCCGTACCGAACAGCACCTCACGCCCGGCGGCGCGGGCATATCGCGTGTAGACGTCGGCGGCCAGAAACGGTCCGGCGATGTGGCCGAGATGCAGATCGCCGTTGGCCGTCGGCGCCGGCGAGATCACGATGGTCAGCGCGTTAATTTCGGGGCCTCCTCATGGTGTCGTGCCACGAATCTCGCCGACATGTCGACGTCCCACCAGATGCCGTAGTACTCGAAGTCGTCGGCTTCGTCGTTCACGACGTTGTGCATGCTTCCCGGCGGAAGATGCGCGATGTCGCCGGCAACGAACTCGCGCCGTGCGCCGTCCACCACCAGCGCCGCGCGACCGCTCATCGCGATGAAGATCTCGTTTTCGTGGTGTGCGTGCGGATCCGACGCCTCGCCGGGCCGCAGCACGCACCACGCGCCTTCGAACGGTGCATTCAGCGCCGGCCAAGGCAGCAGCCGCTCGGAATCCAGGCCGTACACCCTCGTCAAGTTCGCTCGGTCCAGTCTGCGGATGTCCATCACGCCGACCTCGCCTCGTCGGCTGCGCGACGATCGAGCAGGTCGTCGACGATGTCCTGGCTACGGTGTGCGAGCACGCTGATCAGCGAGTCGGAGATGCCGTGCGTCTGCTCGTTCACGCCCTGCAGATACACTGCGCCCCCGGCAGAGTCGCCGTGATCGACGCGGTATCGGCGGCTCACCACGATGTCGTCGAGACCGATCCGCTCGGCGAGGTCGCGCACGATCGCGGGCATCTGCGGTTCGTATCCGGTGCCGAGCAGCACGATGTCGCAGCGCAGCGGTGAGACCTTGCCGGTCTTGCGGTCGCGTAGATCGAGCACAACCTCGTCGCCGTCCATCCTGGCCGCGACCACCTCGGTCATCGACAGGACGCTCGTTCGGTTGTCGCCCAGCATCTTCTGYTGGTAGAGCCGCGAATAGATCTCGTCGAGGAACGGCGGTGCGAGGCCGGCGTAGTTGGTGAGGTTCATCTCCTGGAGGATCTGGCCGCGCACATCGTCGCCCGTGCCGTAGAACTCGTCCACGAACGACGGGAAGAACAGTTCATTGACGAACTTGCTCGTCTGATAGTTCTGTAGCCCGATCGAGCGCAGCACCAGCGTCGGCGTGCTGTTCGGCAGGTGGTCGTGCACCGCCATGAACATTTCGGCGGCACTCTGCGCGCCGCCGATGACGACAGGTCGCAACGCTCGGTCGGCAGGCACGTGCGCAATCCGGTTGCAGTACTGGGTGCTGTGAATCACCCGATCCTCGGGCAGGTCGCGGAAGACTTCGGGCACGTGCGGATCCCGGCCGACGCCGATCACGAGGTCACGGCAGTGCATGCGGCTGCCGCTGGTGAGCGTTACGGTCCAGCCGACGATTTCGCCGCTGCCCGCGCGTCGTGGCTCGACCTTCTCGGTGCGGGCGTTGTAGCGCACCCGGACATGCTCGAGGGAGTGGGCGACCCACTGCTGGTAGTCGGACAGCTCCCAGCGGTACGGATTGAACGTGGACAGGTTGACGAACTCGTCCAACCGCCCGCGCTCGTGCAGGAAACTCAGGAACGAGAACCGGCTGCACGGGTTACGCAGGGTGACCAGGTCTTTCAGGAAGGACACCTGGCTGCGCGCCCAAGGCAGGAGCATGTTCCGCTGCCATTTCACGTCGGGATGCTGCTCGAGCAGGACGGTGTTGTGCGCAAGGTCGGGGGAACCGGATTCCTCGACGGCGATCGCGAGCGCAAGGTTCGCCGGGCCGGCCCCGATGGCCAGTACGTCAACGTATTGATCTATCACAATTTCCACCCGGAATGTCGATGGGCTCGACTCGATGGAGTACGAGTCGACTTCTTGAAGCCGAGGCTTTCCGGCATTCGGCCAGCCGGTTCGGCGATCTTCGCCGCGGACGTCTGATGTCGTCCTGCTCAAACTGTCCGCATCGGCCGGCTCCGAGTCAGCACCCCCTAGGGTGCAGGGATCGCACCCCGGAGGGTCGTCCTCGAACCCCCTCGGGGGTGGCGCGCAGCTCTCGCCGGCCCTACGGTTTCTCCACCGGGTCAACGTGTGTCGCGCTGGCCCCGTTCGACTCGAATCCGACTGCCGCGYATTCGGCGGTCCCTACATCTGATGAGGATTCATCCATGACCGCAACGAAGACCGCGACGCGGACGGGCGTCCTCGACGCCGTTCACGCCACACCGCCGCCGGTCAGATATCTGCTCGGCGGCGTCTTAGTGAATCAGGTCGGCGCCTTTGTGCAGACATTCCTGCTGCTCTACCTGATGCATCGGGACTTCTCGATCGGCGCGGCCGGAATAGCGCTGACTACCTACAGTGCGGGCTCGGTGCTGGGCACCCTGCTCGGCGGTGAACTGACCCACCGGATCGGTCCGCGCGCGACGATCGTGGCAGCGATGACGACGTCTGGGCTGATCCTCGGCGCGGTTCCGCTGCTGAGCCGCTCCGACCTGTATCTCGCCTTGCTGATGGCAATCGCGCTCGCGGGTCTGGCGACCCAGTGCTACCGGCCGGCGGCGGCGGTATTGCTCTCCGACCTGATGCCGGACGAGCACCGGGTGATGGCGTTCTCAATGATGCGGACCGCGTTGAACATCGGCGCCGCCCTGGGGCCGCTGATCGCTGCCGGCCTGATCCTGGTGGACTGGAACCTGCTGTTCTGGTTCGACGCCCTCACCGCGCTGGTCTACGCGGCGGTGGCGCGCATCCTGCTGCCGAGCGTGCGCGCCGCCCGAGAGACCGAGGAGCCGGCGCCGGATCGGCGCTCCGCATACGCGATTCTGCTGCGGGACTGGCGGTACCTGCTGTTCCTCGCGTCGTGCCTGATCGGCACGGTCATCTATGTGCAGTACACCGTCGCATTGCCGCTGCAGATCACCGCAGCCGGTCATCCGACGGCGCTCTACAGTGCCGTGCTGATGACCGCCTCGCTCGTGCTGATCGCCTGCGAACTGAAGATCACCTCGCACGTCACGAAGCTACGGCCCAACACAGTCGGCGCGGTCGGCACCGCGGTGATGGGCCTCGGCGTCGCCGCCTACGGTCTGGCGACCCACTCGAGCGCAGCGATCCTGGCATGCACGGTCGTGTTCGTGTTCGGCGTGATGATCAACGGCCCCACCATGTTTGCCCACCCCGCGAAGTCCCCAGCGGCAGTGAAGGCCCGTTACATCGGCGCCCACCAGGCGACGTTCGGGCTCGGGATGGCGCTCGGGCCGGCGCTCGGCGTGCTGGCCTGGGAGACGATGTCGACCGGCATGTGGGCCCTGTGCGGCGTGCTCGGCATCGCCGCGGCCTGGTGCGCCCTCGTCGGAATGCGCGAGGAGTCGCCGTCGTGATGCCCTCCCGAATGGTCACTGCCATTGTCGGCCTCGTCGTGCTACTCCTCGCCGTCGGTTGCACAGGTTCCGGAATCGATGAGAACCAGACCACGATCAGTTACAACGGCACCGAACCGGAGAACGCGCTAATTCCCGGCGACACCACCGAAAGCGGGGGAATCAAGGTCATCGGCGCGCTTTTTCGTGGTCTCGTCGAGTACGACGCACGCACCGCCGAACCGCGCAACGCGGTCGCCGAATCGATCGAGACCACCGACTCCCGCGTGTACACGATCACCCTGAAATCCGGCTGGACGTTCCACGACGGCACACCGGTCACGGCGAGCAGTTTCGTCGACGCGTGGAACTACACGGCATACGCACCCAACAACCAGCACGGCGCCGGCTACCTCTCGCACATACAGGGTTACGCCCAGCTCCAGTCGCCGCAGCCGTCCACGACGACGATGTCGGGCCTGCGCGTCGTCGACGACCGCACCTTCGTCGTCACCCTGACCGAACCGTTCTCGGCGTTCCGAACTCAGCTCGGGTTCGCGGCGTTCTTCCCGTTGCCGACGAGCTTCTTCGCCGACAAGGCGGCGTTCGAGACGCATCCCGTCGGCAATGGGCCGTTCCGGTTCGTCTCGCGCGATCGCGGACACAACATCGTCGTCGAACGGTACGAGCAGTTCGCCGGTGCGCAGAAACCGCACGTCGTGCGCGTCGAGTTTCGCTTCTACCCGACGCTGGAGAATGCCTACGCCGACGTCGTGGCGAACAAGCTCGACTTCATCGAGATCACTCCAGCTTCCGCCCTCGCGGAAGGCAGGTACCGCACGGAGCTCCCGGACCGGCACCTGTCCCAGACCTATCTGGGTGTGCAATCGATATCATTCCCGCTCTACGACGAGCGCTACGCGAATCCGCAACTACGGCAAGCACTGTCGATGGCAATCGACCGCCAGTTCGTCATCGACACGGTGTTCGACGGCGACAAGGTCGTTGCCGACGGCGTGGTCCCCCCGAGCGTGCCGGGACGCGCCGACGGCCAGTGCGGACAGCTGTGCACATATCAGCCGGCGCGGGCCCGGCAGTTGTTCGACGCGACCGGCTTCGAAGGACCCATCGAGCTGACGGCGAACAACGACACCGCCAACCAGGACTGGGTCGAGGCGACCTGTGCCACGATCACACGGGCGCTCGGCCGGGAATGCCGGTTCGTCCCGGTGCCGACGCTCGGTGAGTTCCGCAAGGCGATCAATGACCATCGGATGACCGCGATCTACCGCTCCGGCTGGGTCGCCGACTACCCGTCGATCGAGAACTTCCTCAACCCGATCTACCGCACCCGCGCGGCGGTGAACGGCGGACAGTACTCGAACCCGGCGGTCGATGCACTGCTTGCCCGCGCAGACGCGGCACCGACCGAACAAGAGGGGTGGGCGCTCTATCAAGAGGCCGAGCGACAGATACTGCTGCAGGACATGCCCGCGATTCCGCTCTGGTTCCAGACCGTGCAGTCAGGTTGGTCCACGCGGCTGCACAACGTGGTCGTGACACCGTTTCGGGAACTCGACTTGTTCAGCGTCACTGTGTCGTAATCCGCTGACCGATCCAGTGCTACCGCCGGCTGCCCAACGGTGAACCCAAGGGCGTTGTCAAGTTGTTTGGAGTGCCACTGTTTTCGGGGGCAGTCGAGTGTCGGTAGACGTCGTCGATCAGGTTGCTGGGGTCTGTGCGGTGACCTGATTCCACACCTGGAATCGGGTACGCATCTCGGTGCGGTAGTCGGCGGCGGTCATGCGGTGGCGGCGTAGCCGAAAGTGCGGGGGGATCCGGCTGAGCACCGCCAGAAATCTTTGGGCTGTACCGACGGGGCGGAAGCCCTTCATCGCGCGTTCACGCTGGCGGGTGGGTGGGCGGGTGTTCTCCGCCCGGTTGTTCAGATATTTCGATTGCCGGTGCTCGACCGTGGCACTGTCAAGTTAGCTGAAAGGAACAGCGGCGCAATTGGTTTAGAGCGCGTGGCGATGTAACACCGTTGGGGTTGTTCACGTTTCAGGAGGCAACCCCGGTCGCGGTGACTTCCCGCCAGACCGCGAATCGGTCGGCCATCTCGGTGCGCCACTCGGGCGCGGTCAGTCGGTGCCGGCGGGGCCGGAAATGTGGTGAAATGCCCGAGAAAGCCGAGAGGAAGCGTTGCGCGTGCCCGGTTGAGTCGAACTGTTTCATCGCCCGCTCCCGCTGTCGGGTCGGCCGATGGGATCACCGGCGGTGCGCGGCTGAGCGGCGATTTCGGGACGAGTCCTGGCGCATCGACGCACTCGTCGGCCCGGTTGTTCAAGTACTTGGATCGGCGATGCTCGACCGAGGCCAGCGACTCGCGGTGGGCCACGCTGTAGCTGGTCAGCTTGTCGGTAACGATCACCCGCGGCACATATTGCAAGCCCTTGAGCAGCTTACGGAAGAATCGTTTGGCGGCGTTGCCGTTTCGGTGCGACTGGAGCAGCACATCGAGCACGTTGCCGTGCTGGTCGACCGCGCGCCACAGGTCGTGCCGGGTGCCGTTGATGCGGATGAAGACCTCGTCGAGGTGCCACTTGTCACCGGGCCGCACCCCCCGTCGGCGCAGCTGGTTCGCGTACGCCTGCCCGAACTTGGCACACCACCGCCGGATCGTCTCGTAGCTGACCACGACACCGCGTTCGAGCATCATCTCCTCGACTTCACGGAAGCTGAGCGGGAACCGGAAGTACAACCACACGCAGTGGTTGATGATCTCCACCGGGTAGCGGTGGCCCTTGTACGACGGCATTGCTGTGGTCACGCCACTGATCCTCCCAGCTCGCCAAACTCGCCAACGTGATGCGATGTAGGAGCGGGGGCCTCCCGCTCCTCGTGGTTCCCGGCGAATGCTGGGGGTGTCAAGGTTTCATCACGACGGAGGAGGCCCCTATGAACGAGTATGACGGAAATCAGGTCGTCGGGATCGATCTGCACCGGCAGCGATCGGTGATCGTCCGCCAGACGGCGGAGGGTGAGCAACTGTCGGCGGTGCGGATCGTCAACGACCCGGTGGCGTTGGGTTGCAGATCGAAAAGGCCGGCCCGAATCCGGAGGTGGTGCTCGAGGCGACGTACGGCTGGTACTGGGCGGTCGATGCCTTGCAGGCCGCCGGCGTGATCGTGCATCTCGCACATCCTTTGGGTGTCAAGGGTTTCCGGTATCGGCGGGTGAAGAACGATGTACGTGACGCGGGGGATCTGGCGGATCTGTTGCGGATGCACCGGTTGCCCGAGGCGTGGATCGCCCCGCCCGCCACACGCGAGTTGCGTGAGCTGGTGCGCTACAGGGCGAAGCTGGTCGCGTTGCGCTCCGGGCTCAAGGCGCAGGTGCACTCCGTGCTCGCCAAGGCGGGAGTCCTGATCCCGGTGTCGGACCTGTTCGGTGTCACCGGTCGCCAGAAGCTGGCGCGGGTGCCGCTCGCCGACGCGTACGCGCGGCGGGTGATCTCGTTGCTCGAGCTGATCGACGTCCTCGACGCCCACGAGGCACGGTTCACCACCCGGATCGCCGCCGAACTGCGTGGCGAGCGCGGTTACACGGCGATCCAGGCGTTGCCCGGTGTCGGTCCGACTCTGGCCGCAGTGTTCGTCGCCGAGATCGGGGATGTGCACCGGTTCGCCGACGCCGCGCACCTGTGCTCCTGGGCCGGGCTGACCCCCAAACACCGCGAATCGGACACCGTGGTGCGCCGCGGCCATATCACCAAGCAGGGCTCGAAGCTGGTGCGCTGGGCGGCGGTCGAGGCCATCCAGCGACACCAGGCCGGCACGAAGATCTCGGTCGACCGCACACCCATCGAGGCCCGTCGCGGCAGGAACATCGCCAAGGTCGCCGCGGCCCGCAAACTGCTCACCCACGTCTACTACGGACTGCGCGACGGAGAGATCCGCGCCGTGGCCCACCAGAAGGCGGTGGCGTGAGCACCCCGGGCGCAACACGCGCGCGGTCGCTGCACTGTCTGACCCCTGCCTCGGCGGCGTGGTCGCCAACGTGATTGACCCCGCGTGTTGCTTCGCCGTAACGCTCCATGCCCGCCCTACCCCGGCCGGGCGAAGGGATGACCGCAGCCGAGGAAGCTCGGCCCTGCCCAACCCCCACACCACACTGGAGACGTTGCACCACAACCACATAGCGAAATCGAATCCGCGTCGTTGGTCCTCGATCGATTCTCGGGCTCACTCCAGGGCCGGGCCACCGTCAAGACCATTCGTCCTCGCTGACGCTGCGGGCGCTGTGTCTTGACCCCCGGCCCTCACCCAGCGCTGCCCGCATGGAGCCGAAATCCGTACAAATGCCCCCTTGACAAGGCCCCACTCCTACAGACATCCCAGGGCCTCGGATGTCAAGCAGCGGGCTTGTCGACGTGATGTGACCATGCGGTCGTCTCGTCGTAGTGGGTGCGGGTCTTGAGGCACCCGTGCAGGATGCCGACGAGCCGGTTGGCGAGCTGGCGCAGCGCGGGGTTGTGGTCGAGCCCGCGGGCGCGTTGTCGGTCGTAGTAGGCGCGCGCCCCGGGCGAGGTCTGCAGTGCCGATTGTGCCTGCCGTATGAGGGCGTCGACGAGCCGGTCGCCCAAGCCCGTATCTGGCGGCGACGAGCTTCCGTTTGCCCGAGGCGCGGGTGATCGGGCTGGTGCCGGCATAGTTCTTGCGGTTCTTTGCGGTGGCGTAGCGGGTGGGGTCGTCACCGAACTCGGCGAGCACCCGGGCACCTAGGACCGTGGCCAGGCCGGGCTGGGCTGGGCTGGGCTGGGCTGGGCTGGGACCGCACGATCTCAGCGTCCGGGTGACGACGAAAATGGGCATCGACCTGCGCTTCGAGTGCGGTGATCTGCTCGTTGAGGGTGCCCAGCACCGCCACCGCGGCGCGCGTGGTGGCCGCATACGCGGTGGTGACCACCCCCGGCCGGCCGAGCTGTTCGGTGCGCAGCGCTGCCCGGATGCGAGTGGTCTTGGTGTCGATGTCGCGGCGACGGGCTCGGCGCAGGGCGGCCGAGATCTGGGCCCGGCTCAACCGGGCCGCCGCGGTCGGGCCGGGGGCCTTGCCGAGCAGTTCGAGGGTATCGGCGGCGTCGAGGTCGTCGAAAGCCTCCAGCGCGGCCGGGAAGTACTCACGCAACGCGTGTCGCAGCCGCTGCGTCTGACGGGTGCGTTCCCAGATCAGCGTCTTGTGCGCGCGGGCAACGACTTTCACCGACTCGGCGTCGGGGCTGTCGCCGGCCATCGCGCGGAGCTGGTGGGCGTCGGTGCGGACCATGTCGGCCAGCGAGTGTGCGTCGGCGGCGTCGCTCTTGGCACCGGACACCGCATGGCGTTGCCGATACCGGGCCGCCTGCAACGGGTTGACCGGATACACGACGTAGCCGGCCGCATTCAGCGCCGCCACCCACGGACCACGGTCGGTCTCGATCCCGACCCGCACCTCGGCGTCGTCGCCGGCGTCGTCGCCAAGCTGTGCGGCGATCAGCGCGTGCAGCCGTGCGATTCCGGAACTCCCCTCCGGTAGTATGGATTTCGCCAGTGTGCGCCCCGACGAATCCATCAATTCCACATCGTGATGATCCTCGGCCCAATCGTCACCCACCAGCAGCAGCATTTACTATCTCTCTTCCCCGTCCGTCATCGACAGATACCTCGGCAGCCTGGCGGAAGAAGTTTCGGCGACCTAATAGAATAGTGCTCTGCGGCACGACATCCCAGCAGCGATCATCTTCTTCCGAACCGAACCGGCGAGGGCACGATCTGTAGGCAGGACTTCCACCCCCGTCCAAGGGATGAACAGTGCTCTCTCGCTGGCCGGCTACCGGACACCAGTCTGGCGCATCGACCGCTGACCCGTAGCTCTTATTAGGGATGACAGGGTCTACCGGTCGAGATCCACCATCGGACAAGTCCCGCTAGCATCGGACAATCGCCCTGGTCAACGGGGTGATTGTCGTGACGGGGCGATGCCGGGGATGTTCGGGGTCGAAAGAAGATTGCGCATATGAAGGAAGCCACCGACGATACGAAGTCCACCAACAGTGGCGGGAACCGCCACCCCGAGTGCCAGTTATGGGATCTGATCCTGGGTTCGGCCTCCTTGATGGCCGCCGCAGTGATCATCGCCGTCACTCTCACCACCGGTGGATACCTGTGAACTGCGGCAACGGCGCCTACCGCTGCGACGGTGGGTGGCACGGCCACACGATCGGCGGCACCGACTACATCGAGCACCTCGGACACAGAGCACACGACCTGATCGGCGGGCCAGATCACCGATCCATCTCCGGTCAATCTTCGCCGCATCTCAACACGTACTGTGGTGCCGTGCACGATCAACTGC
>NZ_JBFUHV010000175.1:0-18128 GCF_056402215.1 Rhodococcus sp. P4_B6
GTCGGGACGGCGGACAACTCAGTGATGGGACTTGTCGAAGTCAGGCTCCTATCAGGTCACTCCGCCCGACCGGCCGCGTGTGTTCGTCGACGCGGTCGGTCGACACATCACGTGAAGGACAGTCCTTGCGGGCGTCAGAGTGGCAACGAGTCAGACCGGCCGCGTCAACGAACCCAACTGGGAAAGCGTGCGCCTACACACTTTCCCACTCACCTGCGGGTCACCGGGGTATGGGCGGCAGCTGGATCGGCGGCAGGCCGGGCAGCTGGATGGGCGGAACGGGGATTCCCTGAGCCGGGGCCTGCGGGGGAGCGGCCTTCACCGATCCGTCGCTGACGTAGATCGTGATCGTCGACCCCGGAATCGCCGAACCGGACGGCGCCGAGCTCGTGACCGTCCCCTTGGCGACCTGTGACGCGGTGGTGATCGCGTTCACGGTGAATCCGGCTCCCTGCAGGCGGGACGTCGCGGCCGACTGGCTCAGGCCGGTGACGTCCGGAACCTGACCGTTCTGCGAACCCCGCGCGTACTTCTGATCGATCGGCGGCAGCGTCGTCGGCCCGAAGTTGTTGGCGACGGGATTCATCGCAGCGAACCACGTCTGGGCGGGCTCGTTACCGCCGTAGAGATTTCCGTCGCCACAGGGCCGTAGCGGGCCCGAGCAGATCTCGCCCGGTGTCGGCGAGTCGCCGAACACGTAGACGGCGGCGGCGAAGTTGTTGGTGAACCCGAGGAAGCCCGACGACATGTGGGACTCGGTGGTTCCGGTCTTACCCGCCATCGGGAGGGTCCAGCCGGCGCTGCCCGCGGCCCCGGCCGACGTGCCGCCTGCCTTGTCGTCCTTGCTCATGGCATTGGCGAGGGTGTCCGCGAGGCCGGGCTCGACCACCTGCTCGCAGGCCTGCTGCGTGACCGAGACGGGCTTGCCTTCACGGTCGAAGACCGAATCGATGGGGGTGGGCGGGCACCACTTGCCGTGCGACGCGAGCGTTGCCGCGACATTCGACAGTTCCAGCGGATTGACCCAGGTGGGTCCGAGGGTGAACGAACCCAGATTCTGATCCTTCTGGAAATCCGCCATGCTGCGGTCGTCGAATCCGGAGGTGCCGGGGTCGGCGTACGACCGCAGCCCCAGCCGCACCGCCATGTCGACGGTGGGGGCGACGCCGGTGGCCTGGATGAGCTTGACGAACGCCGTGTTGGGCGACTGTGCGAGCGCGTCCGTCACCGACAGCGACGCCGGGTACTTGCCTGCGTTCTCGACGCAGTACGTGGCCGCCGGGCATCCGCGGGCACCACCGCTACCCATGCCGCGGGCCTCGAACCGTCCGGGGACGTCCAGGACGGCGTTGGTGCCGAGGCCCTTCTCCATGGCGGCGGCGGTCGTGAAGATCTTGAAGATCGACCCGGCGCCGTGACCGGCCAGCGAGTACGGCTGGGCCTGCACGGTTTCGTTGGCGTTCGCGTCGAGACCGTAGGTGCGGCTACTGCCCATCGCGAGGATGCGGTGTGAATCCTGGCCGGGCTGGACCACGTTCATGACGTTGGCGATGCCGTCGAGTCCGGGGCTGGCCTTCGCGGTGAGCGCAGCCTTGGTGGACGCCTGCACCGCGGGGTCGAGCGTCGTCTTGATCAGGTAGCCGCCCTTGTCGATCTGCTCCCGGCTGATGCCGGCGTTCGCCAGGTACTGCAGGGCGTAGTCGCAGAAGAAGCCGCGGTCGCCGGCGGCGATGCACCCGCGGGGCAGCCGGTTGGGTTCGGGCAGCACGCCGAGGGGCGTCTCCTTGAGCTCCCGCAGTTCGGCGGCGCGCTCGGGGATGCTCGAGATCATCGTGTCGAGAACCACGTTGCGGCGTTCGAGGACGCCCTCGGGGTTCGTGTACGGGTTCAGCGCCGAACTGGACTGCACCATGCCCGCGAGCATCGCGGACTGCTGGGTGTTCAGTTCGGACGCGTCGATGCCGAAGTACGTCTGGGCGGCGTCCTGGATGCCGAACGAGGCGTTGCCGAACGGCACCAGGTTGAGGTAGCGGGTGAGGATCTCGTCCTTGGTGAGTTCCTTGTCGAGCGTCAGCGCCATCCGGATCTCGCGGATCTTGCGGGCGGGCGTCGTCTCGATCGCGGCCCGGCGTTCGGCGTCGGTTTTGGCGACGACGAGCAGTTGGTAGTTCTTCACGTACTGCTGGTCGAGTGTCGACGCGCCCTGCTGCACCTCGCCGCTGGTGGTGTTGGTCAGGAAGGCGCGCATCGTGCCCTGCCAGTCGACGCCCTTGTGCTCCGGGAACCGGCGGTCCTCGACGGAGACGATGGCGAGCTTCATCTCGTTGGAGATCTTGTCGCTGGGCACTTCGAAGCGGCGCTGGTCGTACAGCCACGCGATGGGATTGCCCGCGGAGTCGACCATCGTCGAGACTGCGGGAACCGTTCCTTCGACCAGTTCGGCGGAGACGTTGTCGACGGTGTCAGCCGCCCTGTTGGAGGCGTAACCGAAGCCTCCGGCGAGCGGAAACATCACGCCGGCGAGGAGCACTCCTGCCAAGGCGGAGGATCCTGCGAGCTTCCCCACTGTTTTTGCAATCGACACGATCTACAGACTACGTGGGGTCTGAGGGTGCGCTGGTTGGGCGCAGAATTCGGCCAGGAAAATGCCCTGAGCACGGGGTATGGACGGGCGTACCAAAAAAGCGTGTTCACCGTCTTGCGCGTGGCGGTTTCTTTACCTAAATTGTTGGAACAGTGTGATGGAGATAACACCCCATCGCTTATGTGGTGCAGCCTCGGCGTGCTACGCGCTGGGTTTGCGCAGACTCGAAGAGGGGAAACGAATGCACATGACCACCCCAACCAGCCGTCTGGACGTCGAGCAAGCAGAAGCGCGAATCGCCTGGGTCACCCAGGCCCGTTGCCGGGAAGTCGATCCCGATCAACTCTTTGTACGCGGCGCAGCACAGCGCAAGGCCGCAACCATTTGCCGGCATTGCCCGGTATTGATGCAGTGCGGAGCCGATGCACTCGACAACCGTGTCGAGTTCGGCGTGTGGGGTGGCATGACGGAACGTCAACGCCGGGCGTTGCTCAAGCAGCACCCCGAGGTGGACTCATGGTCCGATTTCTTCGAAGCTCAGCGGCAGCACCAGTCCGCTGTCTGAGATTCGGGATCGGATTCGCAGTCAGGCAGGACACAGGCGGGTGACCGGTTCTCCGGTAGCGAGCTGATCAGCTCGTCCGGGTGAGCTGGTCGCCTACCGCTCTCAAGGCCTCGAGGTCCGACACCTCGAACGGCAGCGAGGGCACGCCGACGATCGGCACCCGAGGGTGGGCCGCCGTGAACCGGCTCAGTAGTTGGACCTCACGCTTGGCGATCACCGCCCGATGGGCGTGGATTCGCAGCACAGCGGCGGTGAGGGGGTCTTGGTCCCCGAGTTGGTCGGCGGCAGTGACCGCGTGATCGGCCGACAGGGAACTGAGAGTGGGGTGCGTCCGATTCAGGACGAGGCCCGCGAGCGGCATCTCGTCGCCTGCGAGCCGGTCGACGAAGAAAGCCGCCTCACGCAGCGCATCCGGTTCCGCTGCGGCGATCACCAGAAATTTCGTTCCCGGCTGCCGGAGCAATTCGTAAGTGCGCGTTGCCCTTTCCCGGAAGCCGCCGAACATCGAGTCCAGTGACTGGACGAAACTCGAGGCGTCCGACAGCATCTGACTGCCGACGATGGTGGACACACCGCGCAGCGCCAGGCCCATCGCGCCGGTGACGAGCCGGGTGAGGCCGCGGCCGGGCGCGGTGAGCAACCGGATCATGCGGCCGTCGAGAAACGCGCCCAGACGCTGGGGTGCGTCGAGGAAGTCCAGGGCGTTGCGCGACGGTGGCGTGTCGACGACCACCAGATCCCACTCGTCGCTGGAGGCGAGTTGCCCCAGCTTCTCCATCGCCATGTATTCCTGCGTTCCCGAGAACGAGCTGGCGACGGTCTGATAGAAGGGGTTCGCGAGAATCTGCTCCGCCTTCTCCGGCGTGGAGTGCTCGATCACCATCTCGTCGAACGTGCGGCGCATGTTGAGCATCATGGCGTGCAGTTCGCCCGTCGCGTCCGGTCCGAGCTGCACGGGCTGCGGCGTGTTGTCGAGTTCCGCGACGCCGAGAGCCTGCGCGAGCCGGCGTGCCGGGTCGATGGTCAGCACGACCACCTTGCGTCCCTGCTCCGCCGCGCGCAGTGCCAGCGACGCCGCCGTGGTGGTCTTGCCGACGCCGCCGGCTCCGCAGCAGACGACAATCCGCGTTGCCCTGTTCTCCAGAATCCCCGCGACATCGAGTGCGGAGGCGGTGCGGCGACGCTCGTGTTCAGTTGTCTGGGTCATCGGACACCCTGTTCCGTCAGATATTCCGCGAGCTCGTACAGCCCGCCCAGGTCCACACCGTCGGCGAGGGACGGCAGATGCAGCCGCGCCCCATCCACTTCGCTGAGCTGTCCGGCGCTCTCCTCCTGCGCTTCGAGGACGGACGCATGTTCGATCGTCTCGGTGAGCAACCCGGCGAAATTCTCTTCGTCGAGGGTGATCCCGGTCTTCTGCAGTCCGGCCCGGACGGCCTCGGCGTCGATGCGGCCCTTCGCGACATCAGCGAGGGTCTCGGCGGGCAGGAACTGCGGGCTGGTGCGGTTGACGACGACGGTGCCCAGCCGCAGGTCGGCGCGGGCCAGTTCCTCTGCGGCGTCGGTGGTCTCCTGCACCGGCAGCGCCTCGAGCAGCGTCACGAGGTGGACGACGGTCTCGTCGGAATGCAGCAGGCGCACCACGCCCTCGCTCTGCGAGCGCACCGGCCCGCCTTTCGCGAGGTCGGCCATCGCCTTCGTCACGTCGAGGAAGTTGCCGATCCGCCCGGTCGGCGGGGCGTCCACGACGACGGCGTCGTACACCCGTTTGCCCGACTTGTCGGAGCGCACCACACATTCCTTGATCTTGCCGGTCAGCAGCACGTCCCGGAGACCCGGTGCGATGGTGGTGGCGAACTCGATGGCGCCGAACTTGCGCATCGCGCGGCCCGCGAACCCGAGGTTGTAGAACATCTCGAGGTATTCGAGGAACGCGGTCTCGATGTCGATGGCCAGCGCCATGACCTCTCCGCCACCCTCGGCGGCCGCGACCTTCGTCTCCTGCGGCGGCAGCGGGGGCACGTCGAAGAGCTGAGCGATCCCCTGCCTGCCCTCGACTTCCACCAGTAGCACGCGGCGCCCACCCTCGGCCAGGGCGAGCGCCAACGCGGCGGCCACCGTGGACTTTCCGGTGCCGCCCTTTCCGGAGACGAAGTGCAGCCGGGCCCGCGCGGCCTTCTCGGGCCACGTCGGGGTGAGCTGGTCTGGGGATGCAACCACGGGGTCGAGCCTATAAGTCTGGGAGCCGGGATGTGCGGGGGATAGGCTCACCGGCATGAGTGAATTGACTTCCTGGGAGTACGCCACCGTTCCGCTGCTCACACATGCGACCAAGCAGATCCTCGATCAGTGGGGCACCGACGGCTGGGAACTGGTGACGGTTCTGCCCGGACCCACGGGTGAGCAGCACGTCGCGTACCTGAAGCGTCCGAAGGGCTGAGGGCCGTGGTGCAGACACAGAATTGGTCCGCCCGCCTGAGCGAACTCGGAATCACGCTGCCGTCCGTCGTTCCGCCGGTGGCCGCCTACGTGCCCGCCGTGCGCACCGGCAATTACGTCTACACGTCCGGGCAGCTGCCGATCGTCGAGGGCAAGCTGACGATCGCGGGCAAGCTCGGCGCCGGTGTGTCGGACGAGGACGCCAAGGCCGCGGCCCGGGCGTGTGCACTCAACGCGCTGGCGGCGGTCGACGCCCTCGTCGGCATCGACTCGGTGGTGCGGATCGTCAAGGTCGTCGGGTTCGTCGCCTCCGCCGAGGGATTCACCGGACAGCCCGGCGTCGTGAACGGTGCCTCCGAATTCCTCGGCGAGGTGTTCGGCGAAGCCGGGGCCCACGCACGCTCGGCCGTCGGTGTCGCGGAACTGCCGCTCGGCGCCCCCGTCGAGGTGGAGCTCATCGCCGAAGTCCAGCCGGAGTCGTAGAGCCATGACGCTTGCCCATCCGGCCTACGCCCAGGTGCGGGAGGTCACCCCGATCGTCTCGGTCGTGCTCGAAAACAATCCCGGCATGATGACGCTCGACGGAACCAACACGTGGATTCTGCGGGCGCCGGGCCGGGACGAGTGCGTGGTGGTCGACCCGGGCGACGCCGACGAGGAGCACCTCGCCCGCGTCGCGGCACTCGGACCGGTCGCATTGACGCTGATCACGCACCGTCACTTCGACCACACCGGGGGAGTGCAGCGGTTCTTCGAACTCACCGGCGCGCCCGTGCGCTCGGTGGACCCCGAGTTCCTCCGCGGCGGCGGCGAACCCCTCGTGGACGGCGAGACCATCGACGTCGCCGGGCTCACCGTCACGGTGATCGCCACGCCCGGGCACACGAAGGACTCGGTGTCCTTCACCGTGGAAGGTGAGGGCACCGTCCTCACCGGCGATACGATCCTCGGCCGCGGCACGACGGTGCTCGACGACTCGGACGGCGACCTCGCCGACTACCTGTCGTCGCTGCGCCGGCTGCTGGACCTCGGCACCGGACACCGGGTGATGCCCGGCCACGGACCCGAACTGCCCGAACTGAACGTCGTGGCGCAGCAGTACCTCGATCATCGCGAGGAGCGACTCGACCAGGTGCGGGCCGCGCTCGGTGCGCTCGGGGGTACCCCCACGGTCCGCGAGGTGGTCGAGCACGTCTACTCCGACGTCGACCCGAAGTTGTGGCCGGTGGCGGAGAAGTCCGTCAACGTGCAGCTCGCGTACCTGCGCAGCCTCGACTGACCGCATAACGACTTCGGCCACCCCCTCGCTGTGAGGGGGTGGCCGAAGTCGTTATGCGAGGGGACTACCGCGCGCGACGTGCCAGGCGCTCGGAGTCGGAGATCAGCACACTCTTGCCTTCGAGGCGCAGCCATCCGCGGTGCGCGAAGTCGGCGAGCGCCTTGTTGACGGTCTCGCGGGAAGCGCCGACGAGCTGGGCGATCTCTTCCTGCGTGAGGTCGTGGGTGACGCGCAGCGAGCCCGCCTCCTGGGTGCCGAACCGCTGTGCGAGCTGCAGCAGCGCCTTGGCGACACGACCGGGGACGTCCGTGAAGATGAGGTCGGCCAGGTTGTTGTTGGTACGACGCAGACGGCGCGCGAGGACCCGCAGCAGCTGTTCGGCGATCTCGGGGCGGTGGTCGATCCACGCCTTGAGCGCTTCGCGGTCCATGCTGACCGCGCGGACCTCGGTGACTGTGGTCGCGGTGGACGTACGCGGACCCGGGTCGAAGATGGACAGCTCACCGAACATGTCGGACGGGCCCATGATCGTCAGCAGGTTCTCACGGCCGTCCGGCGAGCGGCGGCCGATCTTCACCTTGCCGGAAACGATGATGTACAGGCGGTCACCGGGCTCACCTTCGTTGAAGATGACATGTCCGCGGGGGAAGTCGACAGGCTGCAGCTGCTTGGTCAGCGCCGCTACCGCTGAGGGCTCGACTCCTTGGAAGATGCCGGCTCTTGCCAGGACGTCGTCCACGTGCGCTCCTTGGGAATATTGTTCGTCTGTATGCATATTGTGCGCGATTTGCTGCATGTCGACGATGCCCCGGTGATCCGCGGCGTGTCGCTGTGCAACAGGTACGGCTCTGAAGTCTACGTTGAGACGGCTCGGTCTGAGTGACCGATACCACGGAAGTCGCAAAAGTTAACCGGATGATGCGTCCGGTGGTGCGTCTCTGCGGGGGTTTCCAGGGGTCAGCTGGCGCGCCGCGAGCCCACTCCGGTGATGTCGGCGTCGTCGGATTCGAAGCCCGACCGACCCTTGCGACGTCGATGGAAGCGTGCCAATGCGTGGGGGAAACCTTCGTGGGCCAGGGTGGCCACTTCGTCGTGACTTGCCTGGTCGAGGAACTCTTCCACCTCTTGCTGACGAACCGTGAGCCGGCGGAGTCTGAACTCCACCCGCTCCATTGCCAGCGCAAACAGCATCAGCAGCACTGGGAAGAGGACCACAGCGAGACCTTGCATACCGGGAAGTAAACACTGCAAATGTCTCAGAAGCGACACAGCAGCAATTCGGATCGGTCGGGTATCCGTAGAGTTGATCCCGTGCATGCGACCCCCAGCGATGGCTCCGAAGTGCGTGGACGCACCCGTTCGCGGGCCGCGAAGCAGGAAGAAACCCGACTCGGACTCGTCCGGCGCGCCCGGCGGATGAACCGCAGGCTCGCCGAGGCCTTCCCTCACGTCTATTGCGAACTCGACTTCACCACACCCCTGGACCTCGCCGTCGCGACGATCCTGTCCGCGCAGTGCACTGACGTGCGGGTGAACATGGTGACGCCGGCGCTGTTCGCCCGCTACCCCGATGCGAAGGCATACGCGGAGGCCGAACGGACCGAACTCGAGGAGTACATCCGGTCCACGGGTTTCTACCGCAACAAGACGAACTCGCTGATCGGGCTCGGGCAGGCTCTGCTCGAACGCTTCGACGGCGAGGTCCCCGGCAATCTGAAGGACCTCGTGACGCTGCCCGGGATCGGCCGGAAGACGGCCAACGTGATCCTCGGCAACGCGTTCGATGTGCCGGGAATCACCGTCGACACCCACTTCGGCCGGCTCGTGCGGCGGTGGAAGTGGACCGAGGAGGAAGACCCGGTCAAGGTCGAGCACGCGATCGGCGCCCTGATCGAGCGCAAGGAGTGGACGCTGCTCTCGCACCGGGTGATCTTCCACGGCAGGCGCGTCTGCCACGCCCGCAAGCCCGCCTGCGGGGTGTGTGTGCTCGCCAAGGACTGTCCGTCGTACGGGCTCGGCCCGATCGACCCGGATGTCGCCGCCGAACTGGTTCGTGGACCGGAGACGGAGAATCTGCTGCGTCTGGCCGGCAGGTGAGGGTAGATACGAGTGTCTAGTGCAGCGCGGTGGAGTCTGGCCGCCCTCGTGGTCGTGGTGGCTCTCGTCGTCGCGATCTGGCCGCGGGGCGACGACGCGGAGACGCCGTCGTACGAGGACCGGTTCGGTGCGGGCGGCAGCACCCCGACGTCGGTGAGCGCCGATCCCGACGCGCTCGCGGCACTGAGGACGCAGGCGGGCCTGGCTCCGTGCCCCGCCCCGGCGGCCGCGTCCGGGCCTTCGGCGGATCCGGTGCTGTCCGGCATCACACTGGAATGCGTGGGCGACGGCAGTCAGGTGGATCTGGCGGCCGCGCTCGGTGGTAAACCGGCGCTGCTGAACCTGTGGGCGTACTGGTGTGGCCCCTGCGCCGAGGAGCTGCCCTATATGCAGCAGTTTTCGGATCGTGCGGGCGACGCGGTTACCGTGCTTACGGTGCACACCGATCCCAACGAGTCCAGCGCGCTGTCGCGGCTCATCGATTACTCCGTCACCCTGCCCGGTGTGCAAGACGGCGACGGTCGCGTCCGCGTCGCGGTCGGGGCCCCTCCCGTCCTCCCGGTCTCGGTGCTGATCCGGCCCGACGGCACGGTGGCGAAGGTGCTGCCGCAGCCGTTCCGCAGTGTCGACGAGATCGCGGACGCCGTCGAACAGAACCTGGGGGTGGCGGCATGACGTCTTTCGTGGACGGCGTCGCCGTTCCGCCCTGGCTGCGCCGGGTCGTGCACCGCACGCCGGCCGACCCGCACAGGATCAACCCCGTTCTCGATCGGCGGGCACCCCGTGGCGCGATCACCCGTGAGGCCGCGGTGCTCGTGTTGTTCGGCGGTCCCGTCGAGGCGGACCCGCTGATGTCGGGCGGCCTGCCCGCCGACGCCGACATTTTGCTCACCCAGCGTGCGTCCACGATGCGTCAGCACAGTGGCCAGGTGGCATTCCCCGGGGGCGCCAGCGATCCCGGAGACGAGGGACCCATCGCCACCGCGCTGCGGGAGGCCCAGGAGGAGACGGGACTCGACCCGTCCGGTGTCCGCCCGCTCGCCGTGCTCGAGGAGATCTTCATCCCGCCGTCCGGCTTCGACGTCACTCCCGTCCTCGCGTACTGGGAGAAGCCCAGCGCGGTCGGCGTGGTCGATCCCGCGGAGGCCGAACGTGTCGCCCGGGTTCCCGTGCACACCCTGATCGATCCGCGGAACCGGTTCCAGGTGCGCCACCCGGCCGGATACCAGGGGCCCGCGTTCGCCGTCGACGGCATGCTCGTGTGGGGTTTCACCGCCGGCATCCTGGCCGCGCTGTTCGCCGTCTCCGGCTGGGAACAGGAGTGGGACCGCCGCGACATCCGCGACCTCGACACCGTCCTCGCCGAACTCGACAACGACCTCGACGACGACCACCTGACCCACGGTCACGGCCGGCCGGCGGCCGAGCGATGACGGGCTCGCACTGGATCGACCTGGCGATCGTGCTGATCGCCTTCGTCGCCGCGACGTCGGGCTGGCGTCAGGGCGCCGTGGCGTCGGTACTCGCCTTCATCGGCGTGGTGCTGGGCGCGGTCGCGGGCATCCTGATCGCCCCCCACGTGCTGGTGCACGTGGACGAGGGCCGCGGTCGCGTGCTGGTCGGCATCGCCCTCATCGTGGTGCTGGTCATCGTCGGCGAAGTCGCGGGCATGGTCCTCGGCCGAGCCGCGCGGGGAAGCATGCACAGTCCGGTCGCGCGGTCCGTCGACAGCGTGATCGGCGCCTGCGTACAGGCGGTCGCGGTGTTCGTCGCGGCGTGGCTGCTGGCGATCCCGCTCACGTCCTCGTCCCAGCCTCAGCTGGCGGCGGCGGTGCGCGGGTCGACCGTCCTCGAGACGGTCGACAACATCGCGCCCGCCTGGATGCGGCAACTGCCCACCGAGTTCACCGCGCTGCTCGACACGTCCGGGCTTCCCGACGTCATCGGGCCGTTCGGGCGCACCCCCATCACGACCGTCGACCCGCCGGACGCCAGCGTCCTGGAGAGCCCCGTCGCGTCCTCGCTGCAGTCGAGCGTGCTGAGGATCCGGGGTGTTGCCCCGAGTTGCCAGCGCGCGCTGGAGGGATCCGGGTTCGTCGTGGCACCCGACCGGGTGATGACCAACGCGCACGTGGTCGCGGGAACGGCCGGGATCGTCGTCGACACCGCGAACGGGCCGATGGACGCCGAGGTCGTGCTGTTCGACCCGTCCGCCGACGTCGCGGTCCTCGAGGTGCCCGGACTGGACGCTCCCGTCCTGAACTTCGCGCCCGAACCGGCGCAGACCGGCGACAACGCGCTGGTGCTCGGCTACCCGGGCGGCGGCCCGTACACGGCCAGCGCCGCGCGGGTCCGGGAGATCCTGGACCTCAGCGGTCCCGACATCTACCGGGCGGGCACCGTCCAGCGTGAGGTGTACACGGTCCGCGGTTCCATCCGGCAGGGCAACTCCGGCGGACCGCTCGTCGACAGCGACGGCCGGGTGCTCGGGGTGGTCTTCGGCGCCGCCGTCGACAACAGCGACACCGGGTTCGTGCTCACCGCCGCCGAGGTGTCGCGTCAGTTGCAGGCGGCGTCCGGGGCGTCGGTCGCCGTGGACACCGGGGCGTGCATCCTCTGACGGTCAGGCCGTGCGGGGCGCGACGAGGTCGAGCAGTGCGGCGTTGACGCGTTCCGGGGCTTCCCAGTGCGCGTAGTGGCCGACCCCGGGCACGGTCTGCATCTGCTGGGTGGGTGCGAAGCGGTGGCTGCGGCGCACGGTGTCCGCGAGCACGTACGGGTCGAGGTCGCCGTGCAGGTGCAGGACGGGGATCCGCAGCGTCTGATCCATCGACGCCATGAACCGGCTGCCGTCCGGCCGGAACTGACTGCGGAACGCCCACCGCTGGTACTCCAGGGTGCAGTGCGCGGTGCCGGGAATCTGGATCGCCGACCGCATCCGTGACACGACGACGTCGAATTCCGGATTCTCGGTCCAGCCGGGGCCGGAGCGTTCGCGGATCAACCGCTCGACCTCCGACCCGTTGTCCCGGGTGAGGCGACGTTCGGGACGCCACGGCACCTGGCAGGAGACGAACGAGGGCAGCAAAGCTTTGCGCTGGTAGCGGTCGTGGAGGACGGCCTGCTTGAGCGCGAGTGGATGCGGCGAGCTGACCAGTGCAATCGACCGGACGAGACGAGCATGGAGGACCGCCGTGGCCCAGCAGACCAGGCCGCCGTCGGCGTGCCCGACCAGTGTTGCCTCGCCATAGCCCATCGCCCGGATCAGGCCGGCGATGTCGCCGGCCAGCGTCCACCCGTCGTAGCCGCGCGGCGGTTTGTCGGAATCGCCGTAGCCGCGGAGGTCGACGGCGACGGCCCGGTACCCCTGCTCGGACAGCGCGGTCAGCTGGTGGCGCCACGACCACCAGAAGTCCGCGAACCCGTGCAGCAGGATGACGAGCGGCGCATCCGGTGCGGATGCGCCGACCTCGACGGTGTGGAATCGGATTCCGTTGGCATGGATGTCGCGATGAATCCAGGGGCCGTCGAAACGGACGGTGGACGGATCGGGTGGTGCCACAGGAGCGAGTTACCGCGCGTGACGTCCGGTGGGCGATGCGAGATGGGCCTCCGCATCCGAGTACGACGTGGGCAGCACCGTCTTGGCCTGCCTCAGGGAGTCGATGGTCTTCTCGGGTGCGCGGAGTTTGCGTACCCGCAGATAACCGAGCAGCGCGAGGATCGCCGTCACCACGAGCATGATCAGGAAGACGATCAGGAACGCCAGCCAGCGGGCGATCCACACGTCGAGGAGTTCGGCGAGGAAGAAGAAGAAGAAGAACGAGCTGAACAGCAGCACGGTGAACGCGAGGATGAAGAACAGGCTGCCCTGCAGGCCCTTCTTGACCTCACCGGTGACCTCGGCCTTCGCGAGCTCGACCTCGGCGCGGACGAGGGTGGACACCTGCGCGGTCGCATGCTTGACCAGCGTGCCGAGGCTCGCCTCGCCGGGTGTCTGAGCGTCCACGTCCGTGAGCGGGATCGACGACACCGTGTTCGGCACCCCGTCTCCCGTATAACGCGGGCTGTCTCCCTTGCCGTGAGTGATGCTCACTTGTCGACCCCTCCAGGTAGCTCTTGCACGTCCGAGTCATCCTGCCGGGCCGCATGGGCCCGACCGCGTCGCCACAGTAACGCTGATCCGATCAGCGACGCTGTCAACGATGTCACGAGCACCGCGACCTTAGCTATTTCGGCCGCGCTGCCGTCACCGATTCCCGCAAGCGCGAGATCCGCTACGAGAAGGCTAACGGTGAACCCGATCGCACCGAGCACTGAGAGGGCAAACATGTCCCGGAACCCCAGTGCACGCGGTTTCTTCGCGATACCCAGGCGGATCGCGAGCCAGGAGACGCCGAAGATGCCGACGGTCTTGCCGACGAGGAGCCCGGCGATCACGGCCTGCGAGATGGGGTCGGTGAACAGCTGCCCCAGGAGCTCGCTGCTGAGGGCGACCCCGGACGCAAACAGGGCGAACACCGGGACACAGAAGCCCGCCGACAACGGCTGGATGCGGTGCTCGAGGCGGGACGCGGGGGATTCGCGTTCGCCGGGGTCGCGCCGCACCCGGGTGAGGAGGCCGAGAGCGACGCCGGCCAGCGTGGCGTGGATTCCGGCTTGGTGCATGCAGTACCAGGCGAACAGTGCGAGCGGAACGTAGAGCAGTGGAGTGGTGATGCGCCGGTGCTGGGCGACGGCGTAGACGACCAGGCACACGGCGGCGCCCAGCAGCCACAGCACGGCGATCGAACTGGTGAACAAGACGGCGATGAGCACGATCGCGAGAAGGTCGTCGACGACGGCCAGGCTGAGCAGGAACACGCGGGCGCTCGCGGGGATGCGGGACCCGGTCAGCGCCAGCACACCCAGTGCGAACGCGATGTCGGTGGCGACGGGGATGGCCCAGCCGCGGTCCATGCCGGGTGTTCCGGCGCCGATCGTCGCGGCGATGATCGCGGGCACCACCACCCCGCCGCAGGCCGCGATGATCGGGAGCAGCGCACGTTTGCGGTCGGCGAGTTCGCCCACCACCAGTTCTCGTTTCAGTTCCAGGCCGGCGACGAAGAAGAAGACCGCCAGCAGCCCGTCCTGCGCCCACGTCCCGACCGTCAGGTTCAGGTGGAGCGCCTCCGGGCCGATCGTCCAGTCGCGCAACGCGAAGTAGGAATCCGAGACGGGGGAGTTCGCCCACAGGAGGGCGACCGCGGCGGCGGCGAGCAGGATCGAACCGCCGACCGTCTCGGTGCGGAGGTAGCGGGAGAGTTCGGAGCGGAGGGGCTGGGTCACCGGGGTCGCTCGCTTTCGATGTGGTCGGGGTACGGCAAATGCTCTGCCGACCAGACTTCCCGGCGCACCGAGGAGAGCTTATCCAATTTGCCAAGCGAAAGACACGAGGTGTTCAATTCCTAAGGAATGGACTGTCGTCCCAATAGTTGAAATAGCATCGTGCAGGAGTAAGTCGAGTGAGCAGTGCCGTCGATACGTCGCGTACGGGTCGATGCCGTCGAGCAGGCGCCAGAACCGGACGGCGGGGCCACCGTCGCCGGCGTACCCAGAAGCCGGATCGTCGTTGCGAGCATGGTGGGAACGTCCATCGAGTTCTACGACTTCTACATCTATGCGACCGCGGCCGTATCCGTGTTCCCGCATCTGTTCTTCCCCAAGGGAAACGGCACCACCGCCCTGCTGGCGTCCCTCGCCACGTTCGGTCTCGCCTTCGTCGCCCGGCCGCTCGGTTCGATCCTGTTCGGCCACTTCGGCGACCGCATCGGACGCAAGACGACGCTCGTCGGCTCACTCCTCACCATGGGCATCGCGACGTTCGTGATCGGTCTGCTGCCGACCTACCATCAGATCGGCATCGTCGCGCCCGCGCTGCTGGCGTTGATGCGCTTCTGCCAGGGTCTGGGACTGGGCGGTGAGTGGAGTGGCGCGGCACTGCTCGCGACCGAGACCGCCCAGAAGGGCAAGCGCGCGTGGGCGGCCATGTGGCCGCAGCTGGGCGCGCCGATCGGCTTCTTCCTCGCCAACGGTCTGTTCCTGATCATCACGCTGTTCCTGGACCACGACAACAGCAGCCCCGACCTGGACGGCGCGTTCCTCACCTGGGGCTGGCGGATCCCGTTCCTGCTCAGCGCGATCATGGTGATGATCGGTCTGTACGTGCGGCTCAAGCTGGAGGAGACGCCCGTGTTCGCCCGCGCCGTCGCGCGCGGCGAGAAGGTGAAGACCCCGATCGCCGAGGTGTTCAAGACCAGCTGGCGTCGGTTGATCATCGGCACGTTCGTCATGCTCGCCACCTACACGCTCTTCTACATCATGACCACCTGGGTGCTGAGTTACGGCACCGGCAAGACCCCCGCGCAGGGCGGCACGGGAGCCGGGTTCCATTACACCGACTTCCTGGTGCTGCAACTGGTCGCGGTCCTGTTCTTCGCGGCCGCCGTCCCCGTGTCGGGGTGGCTGGCCGACCGCTTCGGGCGCCGCATCACGCTGCTCACGATCACCGGGTTCATCATGCTGTTCGGCCTCACGTTCGGTGTCATGCTGAACCAGGACGGCATGGGCAACGCCCGCATGCTCGTGTTCCTGGCAATCGGAATGTTGTTGATGGGAATGACCTTCGGGCCGATGAGCGCCGTTCTGCCGGAGCTGTTCCCGACCAACGTGCGCTACACGGGTTCGGGGATCGCCTACAACACCGCCAGCATCCTGGGCGCCGCCGTCGCACCGTTCATCGCCACCTGGCTCGCCACGTCGTACGGCGTCGGTTGGGTGGGCATCTACCTGCTGATCGCCGCCGCGCTCACGTTCATCGCGCTGCTGGTGATGAAGGAGACGAAGAACGAGTCCCTCGACGACGTAGGGGTGTAGTCCCCGTGCGCCTTTCTGGTAGCAGGAGCAACCAGAAAGGCGCACAGGCGCGGAGCGCCTATAGTTCTTGCATGGCGAAAGCCGTGCTGCTGTCCAGGACGGCCCGGATCCGGCTGCCGAAGCAGGATCTGTGGTCGTTCCTCGCCGATACCGATCGGCTCAATCGCAACATCGATCTGTCGCCGGTGCGCTTCGCTCCGATGCTGGACCGCCGGCGCAAGGGGCACTATTCCGCGGAGACGCGTTCGTACGGGCGGCGGGTGCGGTACGAGGAGTTCCCGTTCGAGTGGGTCGAGGGCCGCTTCTATCAGGTCCTTCGACGTTTCTCCCGCGGTCCGCTCGTGGAGGTGTCCACGGGTGTCCGGCTCCACCCGGCCGCTGACGCCACCGAGGTCGAGGTGTTCGCCCGGATCGTCCCGCGCACCCGGTTCGGGACGATCGCCGCGCGAACGCTGCTGGCGCGCACGGGAATAAGGAAGACGGTGGCGCTCGCGCACGCGCTGGAACGACACGTCCGCGACCCGCGCGCGCATGCCGTCCCCGCCCTGCCGCCGCCGGAGCAACTCGACGCAGGCAGGCTGGAACTCCGCACGGCGCAGCTGTCGCGATCGCACGACGCCCCGAACCTGATCGGGCGCTTGGAGTCCCACTTGCGGACCGCGTCCGACCTGGAGGTGACGGGCATGCGCCCGTTCGAGCTTGCGGACCGCTGGGGTGCCGACAGGATACAGCTGCTGTACGTCTTCCTCCACGCCGCGGACTGTGGTCTGCTGGACCTGAGCTGGAGCGTGCTGTGCCCGGTCTGCCGGACCGCGCGCGAGGACGCCGCCCACATTCGACAGTTGCCGAGCCGCGTCCACTGCGACACGTGCGACATCGCGTTCGACACGGACCTCGCGCGGTCGGTGGAGATCCGCTTCGACGTCAACCCGGCCGTCCGCCGGGCGGAGCGGGCCCGGTACTGCATCGGTGGTCCGGCGAATTCACCGTCGGCGGTGGCTCAGTTGCGGCTCGAGCCGGGGGAGCGGCGCTGCGAGCGACTCGAACTCGACCCCGGGTGGCTGCGCATCCGGTGCTACCAGGTGGGCGCCCCGGTGGCCTGGGAGGTCGGTCCGGCCGGCGGCACGCTTCGGGTCGACTGCGGGCCCGGTGAACTCCGAGTGCGTGATGCGCCCGGCACCGACGGTGCCTGCCTGCTGGAGGTCGCGAACCGGCTTCCCGGTGAGGCGCTTGTGGTGGTCGAGCGGGAGCGGTGGAAGGACGCTGCGGCGACCGGCGCGCTCGTGACGTCGCTCGACGGTTTCCAGGACCTGTTCCCGGATCAGGGGGTGGCGCCGGGCGACGAGATCGGGATCGCGAACCTGGCGGTGCTGTTCACGGATCTGAGCGGTTCGACCGCCCTGTACGAGCGCATCGGCGACGTCCGGGCGTTTGCGTTCGTGCAGAGCCATTTCCGCTACCTGCGTGACGCGGTGGTCCGCGAGAACGGCAGCGTCGTGAAGCAGATGGGTGACGCGGTCATGGCGACGTTCGCCGACGCGCGGGAGGGCTGGTCTGCGGCGGCGTCGATGCAGGCGGGCTGGGACGACTTCCGCCGCCGGCACCTCGGCGACGACGACTCGGTGTCGTTGAAAGTCGGGTTGCACCAGGGGCCCGCCGTGATGATCGACAACGCCGGCCGCACCGACTACTTCGGTGCGACGGTCAACCTGGCGGCCCGGGTGCAGGGCTGTGCCGCGGGCGGCGACATCGTCCTGTCCCGGGCCGTTCACGACGACCCGGAGGTGGCGCCGCTGCTCGCGACGTCCGGCTACCGGTGCGACGTCTTCACCACCGGGCTGAAGGGAATCGGCGAGGAGCAGACGCTGTGGAGGCTTCGCCGCCCGTGAGTGGTTGAGGAGTGCAGAGACTCGTCAACCACTCACGGGGCGCGGAGCGCCCTACTTGCCGCGGATGGCGTCGAAGACCTTGGGGTCGACGAGGGTGGAGGTGTCGCCGAGGTCGCGGCCTTCGGCGATGTCCTTGAGCAGGCGTCGCATGATCTTGCCCGACCTCGTCTTGGGGAGTTCGGGGACGATCGTGATCTGGCGGGGCTTGGCGATCGGGCTGATCTCCCGGGACACCTCGGCCTTGAGTTCGGCGATGAGGGTGTCGCCGGTGTTCTCCACACCTTCGCGGAGGATGACGAACGCGACGATGCCCTGGCCGGTGGTCTCGTCGGCGGCGCCGACGACGGCGGCCTCGGCGAC
>NZ_JBFUHV010000176.1:0-18117 GCF_056402215.1 Rhodococcus sp. P4_B6
CAACATCGGCAGCGTCTCGGCCCACGATCCGCAACCGGGCACCGCCGCCTACAGCGCCGCGAAGGCGGGCCTGCTCGTGCTGACGAAAGCGCTTGCGCTCGAATGGGCTCCGAAGGTCCGCATCAACCACATCACCACAGGCCTCATCCGCACCGAGAGCGCGGCGTCCGTCTACGGCGATGACGGCGGCGCCGCCGTCACCCGGACCCTTCCGATGGGGCGGATGGCGGTGCCGTCCGACATCGCGGACGCCTGCCTGTTCCTGGCGAGCGCGCAGGCGTCGTACGTCAACGGCGCCGATCTCGCCGTCCACGGCGGCGGCGAATACCCGGCGCGGTACCTCGCGGCCCACTCCTGACCTCGACACCGAACGCCGCACCGGTTCAGTTCACCTGCACCGGTGGGGCATTCGGCGACGGAAGGCGACCGTGCGGTCAGCCGAACGCGGCGCGGGCGCCGGCGATCACCGGCCGGTCGCCCTGGACGAGTTCGAACGACGCATCGTGCGCGTCGCCCCACGCCCGCAACGACGGCGCGTCGCCCGGGTACACCGGTGCGGCGAACCGTCCCTCGAGTCGGGCGAGGTCGGCGGGGTGCACGTCGAGCGCCCGCGCGAGTTCCAGCGCGCTCGCGGCGAGGGTGCACAGGCCGTGCATGATCGGCCGGGGCTGCCCGATCCGCTCCGCCGACGCCGGATCGATGTGGATGTGGTGCCGGTCGCCGGTCAGCCGGTACAGCGCCGCCTGGTTCTCCGCGGTGTGCAGGACGCGCTGCACGACCGGTTCGCCCTCGGGCCGAGACGGTTTCGCGGGACCGCGATCGCCGCCGAACCCGCCCGCGCCCGGCGCGAACAGCGACCAGGTGGCGACGAAGAACTCTGATTCGACGCGCACGTCGAACACTGCCGCCGAACCCTTGTCCCACACCTCGCCGACGGACGCCGACAACGCGATCTCGCCGCGACGCGGAAGTGGCGCGAGCACCGTCAGTTCCTGCGATCCGTGCAGCGCCGTCTTCGTGTCGAAAGCGCCCCGCGACCCCAGTTCGTCGGGCGCCCACTGGGCGAGCGTCAGAGCGAACGTGGGCAGCACCCGCAGACGCTCCTCGAAGACGAGGTCCAGTTCGGTGGCCCTCGCACCCACCGACAGTGCGTACAGGATGGCATCGCGCTCGTCGTACCTCACGGTCCGGGTGCCGAGGTCCTCACCCCGCCACGCTCCTGCCGTCGTGCGCTCGGTTGTCGTCATGATCAGTCCTCTCTGCCCAGGATCAGGCCGCTGGTGGGCACGGCGGTGCCCGCGGTCACCAGCACGTTGCCGATGCCGTCCGGTTGTGTGGTCGACGTTCCGCGGATCAGGCGTACCGCCTCGGCGATGCCGTTGACCCCGTGCAGATAGGCCTCGCCGATCTGGCCGCCGTGCGTGTTGGATGGGAGGCGGCCGCCGATCTCGAGGTTGCCGTCCCGGATGAAGTCCTTCGCCTCGCCGGGGTCGCAGAACCCGAGTTCCTCGAGTTGCGGCAGGACGAGCGGGGTGAAGTGGTCGTAGAGGATCGCCGCCGCGATGTCGTCCGGCGCGAGACCGCTCTGCCCGTAGAGTTGCCTGCCGACGAGGCCCATTTCGGGTATTCCGGTGATGTCGGGCCGGTAGTAGCTTGCCATCATGTGCTGGTCCTTGCCGGACCCCTGCGCGGCGGCCTTGATCATCGCCGGGGTGTTGCGGAGGTCCTTGGCGCGTTCGGCGGAGACGACGACGAGCGCCTGGCCGCCGTCGGTTTCCTGGCAGCAGTCCAGTAGACGCAGCGGTTCGGCGATCCACCGCGACTGCTGATGGTCGTCGAGGGTGATGGGCCTCCCGTGGAACCAGGCGGCGGGGTTGACGGCGGCGTGCTTGCGGGCGACGACCGCGACCCGGCCGAAGTCCTCGCTCGTGGCACCGTACCGATGCATGTACCGGCGGGCGAACATCGCCACCCACTGGGCGGGCGTCGACAGTCCCTGTGGGGTCAGCCAGGCGTAGGCGRCCCGGTCCGCGGTGCTGTCCATCGGGCGGTCGTGCTGCCCGAGTCCGTAACGCACACCGGACCGTTCGTTGAACGCGCGGTAGCAGACGACGACGTCCGCGATGCCCGTCGCCACGGCCATGGCCGCCTGCTGGACGGTGGCGCACGCGGCGCCGCCGCCGTAGCCGATGCGGGAGAAGAACTTCAGCTCACCGATGCCCGTGTTGCGGGCGACGAGTAACTCACCGTTGGTTTCGGCGGTGTACGTGGACAGTCCGTCCACCTCGGACGGGTCGATGCCCGCATCGGCGAGCGCGGCGACGATCGCCTCGCACGCCAGTTGCAGTTCGCTGCGTCCCGAGTGCTTGGAGAATTCGGTGGCGCCGATGCCGACGATGGCGGCGGCGCCCGACAGGGGGCTGGTCACAGGTCTCCTCGTGCAGGCAAGGCGACGACGACGGTGCCGGTGGCGTGGTCGCCGAGGCTGTTCGTGCCGCGGATCTTCACGGTCGCGAGGCCGTCGTCCTTCGCGACCACCTCACCGGTCAGGGTCATCTCGTCGCCGGGGTGGTTGGGGACGCCGAGCCGCACCGCGATGCGGCGCAGCGACGCGTGTGGGCCCGCCCAGTCGGTGACGAACCGCCCCACCAGTCCATTGGTGGTGAGGATGTTCATGAACACGTCCTTCGATCCCCGCTCCACCGCGAGGGCCGGGTCGTGGTGGACGTCCTGGAAGTCGCGGGTGGCGAGGGCGGTGGCGACGATCAGGGTGCGGGTCAGCGGAATCACCAGCTCCGGCAGCCGGTCGCCGATCTGCACGGTCTCGTAGGCCGGGGCGCCGACGGTCGCGGTCATGCGACCACCTCGACGCCGGCCGCCAGTTGCGCACCCAGACGCGCCAGGTCGGAAGAGGCGCCGCCGAGTGTGGCGGCGAGCTGTTTGCCCCACAGCAGGTGCCGGTGCACCGGGTAGTCGGTGTCGACGCCGATCCCGCCGTGCACGTGCTGCGTGCGGTGGACGACCCGCTGGCCGCCGTCGGTGGCCCACCATTTCGCCACCGGCACGGCGGTTCCCGGATCCTCCCCGCTCCCGAGGAGCCAGACGGCCTGCCAGAGCGTCACACGCATGGCCTCGAGGTCGATGTAGCAGTCCGCGAGCTGGTGGGTGACGGCCTGGAATGTCGCGAGCGGGCGGCCGAACTGGGTGCGTCCATTGAGATAGGTGACGGCCTGACGGACCGCACCTTCGCCCACGCCCAGCTGCAGGGCAGCGACCGCGAGCTCCGCCCGGTCGAGCAGCCACCGCACCGCGGTACCGTCCGCGGGGCCGAGTGGCTCTGCCGGCGCCCCGTCGAACGTGACGTTCGCGCAGATCTCGCGGGTGGTCGACTCCGCCTGCTGCGCGGTCACTCCCGCGGATTCCGGGTGCACCAGGAACAGCGCCGGACCGCTCACTGTCGCCGCGGAGACGACGAGGCGTTCGGCGACATGCGCCACCGGCACCGCGGCCTTGGCGCCGTGCACGTGCCACCGGCCGTCCACCTCGCGGGCAGTCGTCGCCGGTTCACCGTCCACATAGGGTCCGAACTCCTCGAGTGCGACGGTGAGGATCAGGCTGCCGTCCGCCGCCGCGGGGACCAGGGCGTCGCGTTGGGTGGGCGCCCCGAACTCGGTGATCGCGAGCGCGCCGAGCACGTGCGGCCACAACGGAACCGGCGCCACGGTCCGGCCCTGTTCCTCGAGCAGGACGAACAGTTCCGCGAGTCCCGCGCCGCCGCCCCCGAGGTTCTCGGGCAGGGCGATGCCGAGCAGACCGGTGGTGGCGAGTTCGCGCCACAGTTCCCGGTCGATGCGGTCGGCGGTCGACTCGATTTCCTTGATCCGTTCGGGTCGCGACTTGGCGGCGAATACGTCCGCGGCCAGTCCGCGCACCGCTTCCTGCTCCTCGCCGAATGTGAAGTCCATCAGTTCTCCTCCCATGTGGCGGGCCGGAACGCGGGGAGCGTGAGTTCCGGGTCGGCGTCGATCCAGTCCAGTTCCACCGGCATTCCGATGTGCACGTCCCCCGGTTCGACGCCCGTCATGTTGGCGATCAGCCGGGTGCCCTCCTCGAGTTCGATCACCGCGACGATCAGGGGGTAGTCGAAGGCGTCGATCTTCGGGTGGTGGTTGACGACGAACGTGTAGACGGTGCCCCGCCCCGACGCGTCGACGGTGTCCCACTCGGTGGAGCGGCACTCCCCACACATCGGTCCGGTCGGGTGCCGAAGCACACCGCAACCCGTGCACCGCTGGATGACGAGGCGGTGCTCGCGGGCGGCCGCGAACCAGAAGGCGTTGTCCTCGTTGAGGGCAGGACGCGGGCGCAGGGCGCGCGGGACCGGGCGTTCGGCAGGCCGGAAGCGGAGTGTCCGCCACCGCTGGGTGCCGACGATCTCACCGTCGCCGTTGCGGTACGTCTTGAGCGTGGTGACGAAATGTCCGGCGCCGAGCCCGGTCAGCTTCTCCGCGGACACGGACTCGACCACCTCGGTCATGCTGACCCGGTCGCCGGGGCACAGTTCGGCGAAGAATTCCTGGTCGGAATCCGTGGCGACGACGGACGTGAATCCCGCCTCGTCGAGGGTGTCGACCAGTTCCGTCCAGACGGGTGACGGGTCGGCGCCGGACATCTTGTCTGCGTACGTGCGCATCGTCCACACCTGCAGCATCTGGGCCGGCGCGACGGCACCGGGACGGCCGGTGGCGCGTGCGGCGTCGTCGTCGAGGTAGACGGGGTTCGTGTCACCCATCGCCTCGGCCCAGTGCCGGATCATGGGTGTGTTCACGGGGTCGGGACCCCAGGTGGCAGGGACGATCGTCCGACCCTCGAACGCCCGAAGCCGGGTGAGGAGTTCGCTCATTTCACCCTCTTCTCGCGCACCAGTCCGAGGCCAAGGGTGCCGACCATGTCGCGGAGCACCTCGTTGACGCCGCCGCCGAACGTGTTCACCACGCTCTGCCGTGAGATCTGTTCGATCTGGCCGGCGAGGACCGCTCCCGGTGAGCCGGGGCGCAGCCGGCCCGCGGCGCCGAGGATCCCGAGCAGCGTGCGGTAGACGTCGACGTGGGTTTCGGTGCCGTACGTCTTGGTGGCGCCGGCGTCGGCGCCCGACAACGCGTCCCGCGCGACCGCGGCGGTCATCTTCCAGTTCAGCAGTCGCATCGCCTCGAGCTTGGCGTGGGTGCGGGCGAAGTCCATCTGTACCCAGGGGATGTCGAGTGCGCCGTTCTCCCGGGCCCAGTCGAGAACCTGGTGCCACAAGCCGAGTGTGCGGCCGCCGAGCGCCGCGAGCCCGATCCGTTCGTGGTTGAGTTGCGCGGTAATCAACTGCCACCCGCCGTGGACGTCGCCCACGACGTCCTGATCGCCGACCCGGATCCCGCTGTAGTACGTCGACGTGACTGTCAGTCCTCCCACGGTGTGGATGGGCGACCAGCTGAACCCGGGGTCGTCGGTGGGCACGATGAGGATCGAGATTCCCTTGTGTTTGGGCGCGTCCGCATCGGTGCGGCACGCCAGCCACACGTAGTCGGCGGTGTTGGCGCCGCTGGTGAAGATCTTGTTGCCGTCCACGATCCACGAGTCCCCGTCGCGCACGGCCCGGGTCTGCAGCGCGGCGAGGTCGGTGCCTGCCTCGGGTTCGGTGTAGCCGATGGCGAACACGATGTCGCCGGCGAGGATGCCGGGCAGGAACCGCGCCTTCTGCTCCTCGGTGCCGTACTTCATCAGCGTGGGCCCGACGGTGTTGACGGTGACGAACGGGAACGGCAACCCGGCCCGCTGCACCTCGTCGAAGAACACGAACTGGTCTTCGATCGACCGACCCTGGCCGCCGTACTCGACCGGCCAGCCGACACCGAGCCAGCCGTCCTTGCCCAGCAGGCGCACGATGTCGCGGAAGTGTTCGCCGCCGACACCCTCCTCACCTGCGACGCGCCGCTTCTCCTCCGGCAGCAATGCCGCGAAGTAGGCGCGCAATTCCCGCCGGAGTTCCCGCTGCGCGGGCGATTCCCTCAGATCCATCGGCGATCTCCTCATGCCTGTGCGTGGCTGTCGCCACGTGTGTTCTGGACGCTAACCAGCACTCCCCCGCCCCGGTGCCGGTGTCTCGGTCACCGGGAGGCGGCTGTCGCCGATGCCGGGCGTCCGCTGGAATGGTGGAATGGCCACCGAATTCGCTCTCACCGAACTCACCGCCCGCTACGCGCGGGCCGTCGACCGGCGCGAGGCGGCGACGCTCGCGACGCTGTTCGACCCCGACGCGACGTTCGTCCTTCCGCCCGCGTTGACGGGCACCGGCGCGGCGACGGAACTGCACGGCAGTGACGCACTCGCGTCCGCCGTCGTGGACGCCGTCACGCATCTGCATTCCACGCGGCACGTCGTCCACCAGCAGGTGCTCGACGTGGACGGGTCGACGGCGTCGGGTGAGACGTACTGCACCGCCCATCACGTCTACTCCGGCCGAAACGGATTCCGTGACAACCGGATCGCACTGCGCTACCACGACCGCTACGTGCTCGGCGACTCCGGCTGGCGGTTCGCCCGGCGCGAACTGATCGTCGACTTCAGCGAGGACGTGCCGGTCACCGTGCCGGACTGAGTCCCAGGCGGGCCGAGCAGGCGGCCATCTCGTCGACGACCTGGTCCAGGGACTGCGCGTGCCGGGACGCCGACAGGACGAGCCGGTTCGCGCCCAGGTCCCGGGACCGGTCGAGTTTCGCCTCGTCCAGCCGGGGCAGCGTGGCACCCAGCACGAGTTCGACGTCGGCAGGGTCGCGGCCCGCGCCTGCCGCGGCGGCCCGCATCCGGGCGATCGCCCGATTCAGGTCGTCGCCGGCGAGGCCGAGGGGCTGGAACCCGTCGCCGAGCCTCCCGGCGCGGCGTGCGGCGGCCGGGCTGTGACCGCCGATGAAGAGCGGCACGCCCGAATCCCGCTGCGGTTTGGGCCAACTCTGCGCGCCGCGGAAGGAGAAGTATTCGCCCTCGAAGTCGACCGCGGCGGTGCCCGACCACAGGGCCCGCATCACCGCGATCGCCTCGTCGGCCACCGCGCCGCGTCGGTCGAAGTCGCCGCCGCACGCCTCGATCTCCTCCCGCATCCAGCCGAGACCGAGGCAGACGCGGAGGCGTCCCGCCGACAGCCGGTCCAGGGTGGCGAGGCGTTTCGCCAGCACCACCGGGTGATGGTTGGGCAGTACCAGCACTCCCGTCGCGAGACCCAGGGTCGTCGTGGCGCCGGCGACGAACGACAGCAGTTCCAGGGGGTCCGGGAGGCTGCAGTCGTCGGGCAAGTGTGACTTGCCGGTGGGCGAGTACGGGTATTCGCTCGCCGTGTCCGCGATCACGACCGAGTGTTCGACGGCGGAGATCTCGTCGAATCCGAGTGATTCGGCAGCCCTGGCGAATTCGAGTATCCACTCGGGCTCACCGGCCCGTCCCAGCTCGACGGGAATCACCACACCCAGTTTCATGTCACCCTCACCGTCACACGTGCAGGAATCGTTGCCGGCCGTGCGTGTGGAACTCCTGCTCCAGCGCGGCCTTCTCACTGTCGGTCATCGCGTGGTACTCGGGAACACCGCGTCCCACCCACCGGAAGACCGGATCGTCGCACCGCCAGCGCTGTTCCTGCAGGGTCCGTTTGAGCACCTTGTTCGATCCCGTCACCGGCAGGTCCGTCGACACCCGGACGAATCGCGGGGCCGCCTTCGTGCCCAGGTCGTCCTGGCCGGCGAGGAACGCGGCGAACTCGACCGGATCGAAATCGGTCGGGTCCGACACCTCGACGGCCGCCATCACCTGATCACCCGACCTCGGGTCGGGCACGGCGTACACGCCGGTGGCGATCACTTTCGGGTGGCGGCGCAGAATCCGCTCCACCATCAACGCCGAGGTGTTCTCGCCGTCCACCCGGATCCAGTCGCCCTTCCTGCCTGCGAAGTAGATGAAGCCGGCCTCGTCGACGTACCCGAGGTCGCCCGTCCAGTACCACCCGTGCCTGATCCGGTCGGCGATCGCGTCCTCGTTCTTGTAGTAGCCCTCGAACCGTGCCGCGCCCGCCCTGTCGATCATCTCGCCGATCGCCTCGTCCGGGTTGAGCACCCGGCCGTGCTCTCCGATCCGAGCCCGGGTCTTCTCCGCGAGCGTATCGGGGTCGACGATGACGATGTTCTCGTTCGCGGGCCTGCCGAGCGCGCCCTCGGGGGCGTGGGGGTCGAGCGTCACCGAGCCGGCGCCCTCACTCGAGCCGTATCCCTCGTACAGTTCGGCGCCGAACCGGCGGACGAATTCGGCCTTGTCCTCCGGGGACGCCTCGGTCCCGAAACCGCGGACCAGCGTGTTGTCCCGGTCGTCGGGTTGTTCCGGGGTGGCCATCAGGTACGCCAGCGCCTTGCCGACGTAGGTGAAGAACGTGGCACCGAAGAACCGGACGTCGGGCAGGAAACCGGACGCGGAGAACCTTCGCGGCAGGCAGACGGTGGCGCCGATGGCGAGCGCGGGCGCCCACAGCGCCATCAACGCGTTGCCGTGGAACAGCGGCATGCAGCAGTAGTCGACGTCCTCGCGCACGTGCCCGTACTTGGCGATGTTCGCGTACGCCAGCCGGGCGAGGCGGCCCTGACTGCACCGCACCGCCTTCGACGTGCCGGTGGTGCCGGACGTGAAGAGCAGCAGGAACAGCGTCGACGGGTCGAGCGCGGGGTCCTCGACCGGGTGCTCCACGGCGTGGGCCGCGACGAGGTCGGTGTAGGCCGGTTCGTCGACCAGCAGGAACCGGTCCTCGGACAGCCCGAGGTCGAGACCCGCGAGCTGCGCCTTCCCCGCGGTGTCCGTCACGATCAGCTGACAGTCGACGTACCGGATCTCGGCCTCGAGTTCCGCCCCGCGGCGGGTCGGGTTGATGCCGACGACGGTGGCGCCGGCGAGGGCCGCGCCGCCCAGCCAGAACAGGAACTCGGGGGTGTTCTCCAGCAGGACGCCCACGTGGAACGGGCCGTCGCGGCGCAGCGAGGACGCGACGCTCCCGCGCGCGGCACTCTCGTGCACGACCTCGTCCCAGGTCCAATCCTGTTCCCGGGTGCGGACTCCCATCCTGTCGTCACCCAGGCGGTCGAGCAGCATCCGGGCGATCGTGGTGCGTTCCAACTCCATCTCTCCTGTCGACACGGCCTGCACGCTCACTGCGCTCGGAGCACGCAGTGGGTGCCACCGTAGATCGCCGTCATGCACTTGTTGCAGTGAATGCACAATCCGGGGTTGTGGTTCTCGTCCGTGATGCGGTTGACGAGGTCGGGTTCCCGCAGCAGTGCCCGTGCGACCGCCACGAACTGGAAGCCCTCCTCCATCGCCAGGTCCATGGTCGCCTTGCCGGTGATGCCGCCGAGCAGCACGAGCGGCATCGTCACGGCGGCCCTGATCTGCCGGGCGTCCTCGAGGAGGTAGGCGTCKCGGTAGGGGTATTCCTTCAGGAAATGCTTGCCGACCAACCGGATTCCCAGTTTCGTCGGCTGCGGCATGACGGCGGCGAACTCACGGAGCGGCGCGTCGCCCTTGAACAGGTACATCGGATTCAGCAGCGAACTGCCCGCGGTGAGCTCGAGCGCGTCGAGTGAACCGTCCCGTTCGAGCCACTGCGCCACCTGGATGGCCTCGTCCACCCAGAAGCCGCCGGGCACACCGTCGTCCATGTTCAGCTTCGCGAGGATCGCGATCCGGTCTCCCACCGCGTCCCGCACGGCCCGGGCGGTCTCGAGCGCGAACCGGGCGCGGTTCGCCAGGGATCCGCCGTACTCGTCGGTGCGCTTGTTGACCTTCGGGCTCAGGAAGGAGCTGATCAGGTAGTTGTGGCCGAAATGGATCTCCACGGCGTCAAATCCCGCCTCCACCGCGCGGCGGGCCGCGTTCGCGTGCGCCTCGACGATCCGGGCGATATCGGCCGTCGAAGCCGGCTTGGAAAAGTTCTGCGTGGTCATCCGGAAGGCACGGGACGGGCCCAACGCGGGGTACCCGATGTACTTCGCGGCCGCGACCGGTCCCGCGTGACCGATCTGCGCAGACACCGCCGCGCCCTCGCCGTGGATGGCGTCGGTCAGCTTCCGCAGGCCCGGCATCGTCTCGTCGGTCCATTGGATCTGGCCGGGCGAGGTCCGGCCGTCGGCGGCGACCGCGCAGTACGCGACCGTCGTCATGCCCACGCCTCCGGCGGCGGGCTGCCGATGGAATTCGATGAGCTCGTCGGTGACCAGACCCTTCGGGGTCAGCCCCTCGTACGTCGCCGCCTTGATCACGCGATTACGCAAAGTGATCGGCCCGAGCCGGGCCGGGGCGAGCGGATCGACCTTCACTGCGGGCGGGTCGAGATCTATCGTCATATGAGTTCCTCCAGCTGCGATTCGCTGTCGAACGTAACGGCGCCGGGATGTCACGGATCGTGGCAGTCTCGCTGAGTGGTAACCACGTCCGGGCGCCCGTCACGGCGTGCCATCTTGTGTCGGTACGAGTGCCCGAGGACGAAAGGTCGCCCCGATGACTGCCCCTACAGATCCACAGTTGCTCCTGGGTCAGGTGATGTCCCGCCTCACCGGACCCGGTGGCCGGTTCGAACTCGTCGAGGAACCGGTGCTCGGCACCCGGATGCCCGTGATGAAGAACCGTGGACGCTCGGTCGGCGAACTTCTCACCACGTCACTGAGGTGGGGCGACCGCGACTACCTGGTGACCGCCGACCGCCGGATGTCCTACACCGAGCACGCCGCCGCGGTCGCCGCCCTGGCGACGGCGCTGCGCGMGGACCACGGCGTCCGGAAAGGTGACCGGGTGGCGATCCTGGCCGCGAACACCCCCGAGTGGGTGGTCGCGTTCTGGGCCGCGCAGGTGCTCGGCGCCATCAGCGTCGGATTGAACGGCTGGTGGGTTCCGCGGGAGGTCGAGTACGGGCTGACGCACAGCCGTCCCACCGTGGTGATCGCCGACGCGAAGCGCGCCGAGACGCTCGCCGCGGTCGGCACCGCGGTCCCGGTCCTCACGATGGAGGAGGATCTGCCCGGAATCTTCGCGCGCTACGCGGGCGCCCCCCTGCCGCACACCGACGTCGACGAGGACGACCCCGCCGCCATCCTCTACACCAGCGGCACGAGCGGCAGGCCCAAGGGAGCGCTGCACTCGCAGCGCAACATCCTGGCCGTCGTCGACTACCACCGCTTCAGCGACGCCGTGGTCGGCGAATTCAGTGGACGGCCCGTCGATCCGGCCGCGCCGAGTCCGCTCCGCTACCTTCTGACGTCTCCCCTGTTCCACATCGCGAGCCTGCACAATCTGGTGATTCCGCGGCTGGCGACGGGCGGGGCGGTCGTCATGCACCAGGGTGGATTCGACGTCGACGCCGTACTCCGTCTCGTCGAGCGGGAACGCGTCACCAACTGGGGTGCGGTGCCCACCATGGCGTCCCGACTGGTGGAGCACGAGAACCTCGACAGGTACGACCTGTCGTCGCTCACGTCGTTCTCGCTGGCCTCCGCGCCGTCGTCGGTCGCGTTCAAGGAACGTCTGCGCGAGAGAGTGCCGTTCGCGCGAAACGCACTCGTCGACAGCTACGGGCTCACCGAATGCAGTACCGCGATCGCCGTGGCCACCGCCCCCGAACTCGAGCAGTTCCCGGGCACTCTGGGGCGGCCGATCATCACGGTGAGCATGGAGATCCGCGACCCGTTCGGGGAGTGGCTGCCCGACGGCGTCGAGGGTGAGGTGTGTGTGCGCAGCCCGTTCGTGATGCTCGGCTACTGGGAGGACGAGGCCGCCACCGCCGCCGCGATCGCCCCGGGCCGGTGGCTCCGGACCGGCGACTTCGGGATCGTCGAGAACGGCCGCCTCCGGCTGACCGGACGCCGCTCGGATCTGATCCTGCGCGGCGGCGAAAACGTGTACCCCACCGAGATCGAGCAGTGCCTCGACGAGCACCCCGACGTGCTCGAGTGCGCCGTGATCGGGACGCCCCACGAGGATCTGGGGCAGGAGGTGGCCGCCGTGGTGGTGTTGCGACCGGGTGCCGCGACCACCGAAGCGGAACTGCGGGACTACGCCGCCGATCGCCTGTCGTATTTCAAGGTCCCGACCCGCTGGCGGATCACCACGGACCTGCTGCCCCGCAACGCGACCGGCAAGATGGTCCGCCGCGACATCACCGTCTGACGCACCGAATGCCGCGGGGGTGCAGTCGAACTGCACCCCCGAGGCATTCAGGTGAGGGAAGACCGGGCGAACGTCAGCGGATGAGGTTGCCGAGATCGACGGGGATCTGCGCCCCGGTGATGTACTTCGCTTCGTCGGAACACACCCACGCGACGACGGCGGCGACGTCTTCCGGCTGGGTGATGGTGTAGGGCAGCGTGTTCTGGTAGATCGAGCCGAGAGTCGACGCGTACTTCGTGATGAGCGGGTGCAGGTCGCGCATCTTCATGCCGGTATCGACCCCCGCCGGGTGCACGGTGTTGACGCGGATGCGGTGCTCACCGAGTTCGTTCGCCATCGTCTTGGCCAGCCCGGTGATGCCGTGCTTGGTGGCGACGTAGTGCCCGGTGAACGGGGTGCCCTTCAACCCGGACACCGAACTGGTGAAGACGACGGCGCCGCCCTCACCCTGTTCGATCAGGTACGGAATCGCCGCCTTCGCGGTGTGGAATGTTCCCGTGAGGTTGACGTCGACCGTCTCCTTCCACTGCTCGGCGGTGATCTCCCACGACAGCGCCCCCGAGCAGATGCCCGCGTTCGCGATCACGACGTCGAGGCGGCCCAGCCGGTCGATGCCGTCGGCCAGTGCCCGCGAGAGGCCGTCGAAGTCGCGCACGTCGGCGGTGGCCGCGACGATCCTCCGCCCCGTCGACTCGACCAGCCGGACCGTCTCTGCCAGGTCGTCCCGGGTGGCGCCGGGATAGGGCGTGGACGCGAATTCGGTGCAGGCGTCGATCGCGATGACGTCGGCGCCCTCGGACGCGAACCGGACGGCCTCGGCGCGGCCCTGCCCGCGGGCGGCGCCGGTGACGAAGACGACCTTGTTCTCGAAACGCTGCGGTGACATCACGTTCTGCTCCTGATCCGGGTCATCGTGGGCGGGGCACGGTCTTGTCGACGAACAGTCCCTCGACGGAGACGCACACCTGACCGTCCGCGGTCCGGATGTCGCCGGCGGTGGTGATCTTGCGGCCGTCGACCGACATCAGCTTCCCGGTCAGGGTGAGCGGTTCGAACAGCGGCGTCGGGCGGTGGTAGCGGGTGCTCAACTGCGCTGTCATGCCCGCCTTTCCACCCCACGCGTTGGCGACGCCGAGGACGTGGTCGAGCAGGAGCGCGGACACGCCGCCGTGGACGTGCCCGGGCGGCCCCTGGTACGGGATGGTCAGGGTGACGGTGCCTCGGACCGATCCGTCCGGCAGGCCCTCGAGGACCAGCGGCGGCGCGAGCGCGTTCTCGGGTCCGGTGACGGGATCGTGCCGGGTGACGCCCTCGCCGTTCCACATGTCGATCAGCCGCTCCGCGACGGCGGGGGCGTGTTCCTCGAGGTGTTCGGCGATGCTGTTCAACTCCTCCGCGACGCGCTCGAGGTTGGCGTTGCCGCGGTCGGTGCGCAGCAACGCGTCGACCACACGCCGGGCGGCCCCGGTCGCCCGGTCGACGGCGGAACCGTCGGGTGGCGACGTCAGCACCGTTCCCGGCGGGCTGTTCTCGAACGTGGGATGCGTTCCGACGCTCATCCGGTCACCTCCATCGTCGCCTGGGTCAGCACCGGTTGCCCGGCCCGGTCGGGGCACGTCGCGCGGAGGGTGAGCCGGTCGCCCTCCTGCCAGACCGCAGTTTCGACGGTGTCGCCGGGATACAGCGAGCCCGCGAACCGCACCGCGTAGTGGCGCAGTCGCGTGGGATCGCCGTCCAGCATTCCGTCGACGACGGCCTTGCACACCACACCGTACGACGCGAGCCCGTGCAGGATCGGCCTTTCGAACCCGGCCGCGGCGGCGAACTCGGGGTCCGCGTGCAGTGGGTTGAGGTCGCCGCTGAGCCGGTAGAGCAGCGCCTGCGCAGTCCCGGTGCGGGACACGAGCACCTTGTCGGGCTCCCGGTCCGGCATCGTGGCCACCGACTCGGGTCCCGGGGAGCCGCCGAACCCGCCCTCATCACGGGCCCAGATCTGCATCCCCGTGGTCCACAACGGGTTCCCGCCCGAGTCGGTGGCCGTCTGTTCGAGCACGATGACGGCGGCCTTGCCCTTGTCCCACACGTCGGCCACCCGCGAGGACACCCGGGCCCAACCCGAGGCGGGGATCGGCGCGTGCACGGTGAGCGACTGGCCGCCGTGCAGGATCGTGCGCAGGTCGATGTCGATGCCGGGCAGGCTCAGCCCGGCCTGCGGTACGTCGCCCGCCGAGATGCCCTGCCCCGCGACGAGCGCGAACGTCGGCAGCACGCGCAGGTTCTTCTCGTACACCCAGCGCAGTTCCGCCGGGTCCCGGGTGTTCTCGCCGACGCCGAGTCCGAGGTGGTAGAGCATCACGTCGCGTTCGGTCCACGACAGTTCGCGGACGGCCGGGTCCGCGGCCAGCGCCGCCTTCACGTCGATCGCCATGTCAGGCCACCGCTCCCTGTCCGGGCTCGGGGTCGCGGGGCAACCCCAGCAGCCGTTCGCCGATGATGTTGAGCTGGACGTTGGTGGTGCCACCCGCGATCGACATGCACTGCGAGTTCAGGAACATCTGCGCGTCCGACGTGCGGGGCCGGTCGCCGAGCAGGGCCCGCGGTCCCGCCCAGTCCATCGCCACCTCCCACACCTGCTGGATGTGTTCGACGCCGAGCAGTTTCGCGATCGACGACTCGGCTCCCGGTTGCCCGCCCGCGATCGAGCGCAGGGTGGTGCGCAGTGCCATCAGCCCGCCGGACTGCGCGTCGCAGAGGACCTTGCCGAGCACGGTCAACTGCTCGTCGTCGAGGCCGCCGGGCAGTTCACCGGCCAGGGTCAGCAGCGCCTCACCACCGGAACCCAGCGAGGAGTCGTGCGACAGCGACACGCGTTCGTTGGCGAGGGTGGTGCGGGCCAGCTTCCAGCCGTCGCCCGGTTCGCCCACGAGGAGTTCGTCGGGGACGAAGACGTCGTCGAGGAACACCTCGTTGAACAGGGCCTCGCCGGTGATCTCGCGCAGCGGCCGGACGTCCAGGCCCTCGCCCGCCTTCATGTCGATCAGGAAGTACGACAATCCCTTGTGTTTGGGAACCGAGGCGTCGGTGCGGGCGAGGCAGATCCCCCAGTCCGCCTCCCGGGCCATCGACGTCCACACTTTCTGCCCCTGCAGCATCCAGCCGCCGTCCACCTTCGTGGCCCTGGTGGTCAGGCCTGCGAGGTCCGATCCGGCGCCGGGTTCGGAGAACAGCTGACACCAGACGAGGTCGCCGCGCAGCGACGGCGGCACGAAGCGCTGCAATTGGTTTTCGCTGCCGTGCGCGATGAGCGTGGGCACCACCCAGTTGCCGATGATCATGTCGTGCGGCTTCAGCGCGGCCGCGCGCAGTTCCTCGGCGATCACGAGTTGTTCCACGGCACCCGCTCCCCTGCCCCACGGTGCGGGCAGGTGCGGTGCGGTGTACCCCTTTTCGGCGAGGTACGTTCTGCGTTCCGTCTCGCCCAGCGACGCGGCGGACGCGAGTTCCGCGCGGACGCAGGCCCGGGTGCCCGCGGCCTCCGGCGGCAGATCGATGCCGAGCACCCGGCGGGCACCGCCCAGCGTCGCGCGGGCAACGCGCCGCCGCCAGAACGCGGTGGACCCCAGCAGGATCCGCAGCGACTGCGCCCGGCGCAGGTACAGGTGCGCCTCGTGTTCCCAGGTGTAGCCGATGCCGCCGAGCACCTGGATGCAGTCCTTGGTGACGGAGAACGCCGCGTCGGGTGCGGTGGCGCCGGCGACCGCGGCGGCGAGTGACGCCTCCGCAGTACTGCAGCGCGGCGCAGCCGTCGCGGCCCTGGCACTGCTTCCGGAATTCATCGCGCGGGCGGCGTCCCACGCGCAGACGCGGGCCTGCTCCGCGAGGCCGAGCATCCGCGCCACCCGGTGCTTCACGCCCTGGAACTGGCCGATGGGACGACCGAACTGCCGACGCACCCTGGCGTAGTCGGCGGCGGTGGTCACGGCCCAGTCGGCGACGCCCGACGCCTCGGCGGCGAACAACGTCGCGGCCAGATCACGAACGCGCTGCGCATCGATCTGCAGGACATCGGCTTCGGCGATCTCGAGGCCGTTCACCGTCGCGGTCGCGTTGCGGCGCACCACGTCGTGGCTGGGCAGGTCGGTCACGTCGAGCCGGTCGCGGGCGAGCGCCACGAACACGGTGTCGTCGCCGTCCGCGGCCGCGAGCAGGAACAGGTCGCCCACCTGCCCGCCGAGGACGTACCCGGACTCGCCGTCCAGCGTCACCGCTCCGCCGTCCCGGACGAGGCGCAGCGAACCCGGCTGCAGCGCCACGGCGCCGAGGGTCGCACCGTCGGCCAGTCCGGACAGTTCGCCCGTGCGGCCGGACTCGTGCAGGACGGCGCCGAGCAGCACGGTCGGCAGGAACGGCCCGGGCAGCAGGACCCGGCCGAGTTCCTCGGTGACCACGGCCAGTTCCACCAGTCCGCAGCCCGCACCGCCCGCGTCCTCCGGCAGGTGCAGTCCCAGTACGCCCAGTTCCGCCAACGACTTCCAGAACAGCGGTCGCTGCTCGGTCTTGGCCTCGACGGCCTCCCGGAACACGGCCGGGGTCACGGTTCGCGTGGCCCAGCCTCGCACCGAGTCGCGGAGGTCGCGCTCTTCTTCGGTCAATCCCATTGTCATGTCGGCCTCGATCGTTCGGGGTTCAGATGCGTTCGATGATGGTTGCGGTGGACAGCGCGCCACCGGCGCACATCGTGACGAGTGCGGTGGCGGTGTCGGAGCGTTCCAGTTCGTGCAGGGCGGTGGTGATCAGCCGGGCCCCGGTGGAGCCCACCGGATGTCCGAGGGCGATGGCGCCGCCGTTGACGTTGACCTTCGACAGGTCGGCGCCGTGCACCTGCGCCCACGACAGCACAACGGACGCGAACGCCTCGTTGATCTCGACGAGATCGATGTCGTCCAGCGACATTCCGGCGCGATCGAGGACCATCCGCGTGGAATCGATCGGTCCGTCGAGGTGGTAGTAGGGGTCGGAGCCGACCATGCCGGACGCGACGATCCGCGCGCGCGGCCGCAATCCGAGTTCGCGGGCACGGTCCTCGTCCATGAGCAGAACGGCGGCGGCGCCGTCGCTGATCTGGGACGAATTGCCCGCGGTGTGGATGTGGCCGTCGATCACCGGCTTCAGTGCGGCCAGGGCGTCGGCCGTCGTCTCCCGCAGTCCGCCGTCCCGGGTGACGACCGCGGATTCGCCGGTGGGTGTGCCCGCCTTGTCCACGATGGGGGCGGTGACCGGCACGATCTCGCGGTCGAATCGTCCTTCCGCCCATCCCTGTGCGGCGCGTCGTTGCGATTCGAGGCCGAGGGCGTCGACGTCGCCACGCTCGATCCCGCGCAGGTCGGCGATCCGCTGGGCGGACGTGAACTGGTCGCCCATGTCGATCGACCAGTCGCCGGGGTACGGGTTGCCCGTTTCCGGCGTGGCGGCCTGGCCGAGGAACACCCGGCTCATCGCCTCGACACCGCACCCGATTCCGGCGGAGATCTGGCCGGACGCGATCAGACCTGCCACGACGTGCACGGCCTGCTGGGACGATCCGCAGGCGCAGTCGATCGACGTGGCCGCCGTCGTGTACGGCAAGCCGGCGTGCAGCCACGCCTGCCGGGTCACGTTGTTGGACTGCTCACCGGCCTGGGTGACGCATCCGCCGACGATCTGCCCGACGTCCTCCGGGGCGACACCGGCCCGTTCGAGGACGCCCCGCTGCGCGGCGCCGAGCAGTTCGGCCGGGTGCAGTCCGGACAGCACTCCGCGCCGGCGCCCGATCGGTGTCCGTGCCGCGTCGACGATGACGGCGTTGCCCATGTTCCGCTCCCTTGGGGTTCTTCTGGCTCGGGT
>NZ_JBFUHV010000177.1:0-17707 GCF_056402215.1 Rhodococcus sp. P4_B6
CACCCCGAGCGATGCCAACGCCTCCCCCACCGTCTCCCGGATCGCCGTCGCCTCATCGAATGCGACGTAACACGTACCCCGCGGCGCGAACAGATCGAATCGTCCGCCACCCGAAGAGGAGAACCACCACGGCCCATTCGAGACCCGGTGACCACGCTTGACCTGCCGCCTCCCAGTCAACCGCCAACCAGGAAACCCGGTGAGCGTGCGTGCTCCGGGCGCCCGAAGAGCAACGTCCTCACGGGTCACACCGCCCACCGCTGCACGTCCGCGCGGGCCGCCGCCAGGACCGGGTCGACCCGGCCGCCCTCGGCCAACCAGCCCGCCGCGGTCTTACCGCCGAACGCATCCTGCGGTGCCCGCAGCCACAGCGCACACGTCCACGGGTCCGCCCCCGCACGCAGGACACGCCACACCTGCACCAGCGTCGGATCCACGGTGCCGCTGCTGGTGAACTGCCACACCGGATAGACCCACTGCCCCTCTTCGAGTTGGCAGGCGATCACCGCGTTGGTAGCGACCCTCTTGCTCACCGCCTGCCGACTGACATTCCACCAGCGAGTCAGCCCGGCCGTATCGTAAAACGGGCCCACGACCTGGTCATAGACATGATGGGTGGGAAGCGCAGCCGACATCGCATCAGCGATCGCCTGCACGTCCGCGAACGCGTCGGTGGGCACACCGGCCGCAGCGGCCGCAGCGAACGTGCGGTGCACACGCTGCGACAGCTCCTCCATCAATCGCTTCTCCTGCTCCACCAGCGACGTCATCACACCCGCCCTTTCGCGTCAACCTTGTCAACCATAATGCTGCCTTATGTCGTCAACCACGTCAACCAGAGAGTCGGCCCGATCGCACCTCCCCGATCTACGGTCAAGTGCGGACGTCGATCTCATCGCCGCCGATCGTCGACCTCGACAGAGCGTTCCCCTCGACCTCGTCGAGGAGCCGGTCCCGGCCGGTCCCTCCGTGTGACCGAGGTTTCCTTGCGGATGCCGCATCCGGCGGGGCGCTCCGGGCACCACACTCTGCGGGGCTCGTTCCGGCGTCGCGATTGCAGCGGTGGCGTCGACGATCAGAGACGGCAAACGCGCCGATTTCCCCTGACGACGCGTGCTGGAGGGTCGATGGTTCACCTTGCCGGTTAGAAGCAACCGCCACCGCGCACTCGCGGCTTGAAACATCACGAGTCGAACGTGACTCATACACCACAAACTTGATCCCAAACCCGGCTACGCCGCCTCGATCAGTCCTCTAGCGAGACGAATCTGCACCCCCGATACCGAGTTGATCGACAACATGAAGGCACTCGATTCTGCCGTGAAGGCCGTCGCACCGGATCTGTCCGAGTTGCCCGGCATCGGATTCGTCATTTGCGACCTCCGCGCTAATCGCATGGCCTCATCCCGACCGTGCCCGTTCGAGCCGCGGTCGCAGCCGCCACCGGGACCGGCGTTGTCACGCAGGTCGATAGGTTCGTGGGCCGGCACGGGATCCGCGGCAGCGCCCGTACCAGACCCACCCCCATCGCAGGATCGCTCACCTCTGCCCTTCCCGACCCCCGGCGAGCTTGACCGAGTTTGATCAGCCGTCGACGTGGAACACCGCACGTCGACCGCGGTCGGCGGAACGGCGCAACGCGGCCTGGATGACGGCGGTGCCACCGATTCCGCCGGCGAGGACAAGGAGCAGTAGAGCGACATTGAGATTCACGGGACAAGTCCTCCTCGGGATGGGCCAGGTGTGGCGGCCGGTGCGGATCGTGATGCGGTAGAGCTCAGTTCGCGCCCAGTCGGCAGCGAGGGCAAAGGGGTGTCGGCGTTGTCGTCAGCGAACATCACGGCGAGTCGGGCCTTGATCTCCGCGGTGCTGATCGACCCGGCACCGGTGAGGGTCGACGATCTCCTGCGGTCGGATGTCACACTCATGATGGACGATTCCTGCCTTCGTCTAGAAATCAATTGGTTGGCTCCGAGTGCACTCGGCCAGATCACGGACGGGCATGCAGTCACCCCACGAGAAGACCGCGAAGTCATCGCCGACCGCTACACCCTCACCAGCAAATAACGTGCCCATCGACGAGCCATGCGAACGGCGACGGGCCGGCGAAGCTGTGAGTCACTCTGCCCGCCATCGACCAATCCGTCCAGCACCCACGCTACGACCTCCGGAGCACCTTGTCATCCAGTAGGAAATCATCGAATTCTCCTATTGTTCAGTATTTTTCGCTGATGGTCCCCTGCCGGCCGTCGCCGATGCGGACGGAGCTTCGCGCCGCAGAGTGCGMGTACGCGGACACCTACCTCGGGGGACGCCACCGGACTGGGTGACCTCGTCGGTGTCGGCGCAGTGTGCCCGACGACGGTGCAGACCCCAACGGTTCCGAATTCAACCCCAGGCTCACGAACTCATCGTCGAGTGACCGGTCGAGCCATTCTCTCGTTCACTTCACTGCCGCGTCGTCGCAGATGTCTCTGCGAGCGGGGCCGGTAGACGCTGACGCAACTTCGCTTCGTGAGCGTCGATCTTGGACCTCAACGATTTGCCTGCCTTGGCCACCCGGCGTCCGGCGACAGTCAGCATCGGTCGTGGAATCCCGATACCCATTACCGGGACGCCTGTCACAAAGTTCTCCTTGAAGAGAAACATCGAGGCGTTTACCACTTCGTCATGGGTGAGCGCCGAGGCCACCCACCCGACCTCCGCTCCGATGGCATCCGCGTCCAGAATCGGGCTGCGATAACCCTCCGTTGTCTTCGCAAGAAGCCAACGCAGAACAGCGTCGCGAACCGCCCACTGACGATCGGTAGCTGCACTCACATTTCAGTCCTCCAAATAGATTCCACTAACGCTGCCCTGCACCATAGCCATCGGTGAGAAATAAGCAAGCTCCGTGAAATTTCCTGCGCGCCTTGCACCTCGGAAGCTCCCGACTGGTGTTTCACGACGACCGGACCGGACAAAAAAGGGGGCGTAGCGCATCTCGGATCGGGGAACCGCCCGCCGAGGCGCCACCCGACCCCTCGTCACGACCCGGCATCACCGCGCCGCCTCGCATTTCGGCCGCTGAACTGGACTTATTTCTTTTGTTGGGTATGGTCGAGGTCAGTTCGCGGTTGCCGATTCGGAAAGGACCGACAATGGCCGACAAGTCCGCCGTCAAGAGTTCGAAACAGTCCGCACGTGCCCTCAAGGAGCGCCGGGCGGAGAAGCGAGAGAAGGCCCTCGAGTCCACTCAACTCATCCGAAAGCGGAAGAGCTGATGCGACACTGGCGTCAACACCGCATCCCGCCATCTTCTTCGCTGCCTGAGGATTGATGATGTTGCCGCGGGAACACGGCCAACACCCCTGACCCGCGCCCACATCAGAAGTAACGGCTTCGGAAAGGAACGGCCCGGAACGTGGAAATATTGCCGACTGCACTCACTTCCATTTTTTACAGCAGCGAAAAGTCTCACAAGACCTGACGAGTTCAATGGAAGCACGCCGCAGGTTTTCGGTTTTCCCTGCGTGTGACCACCTGATCGGGGGGCCAACTTCCGGCCTCTGGCACGTCGTCCCGGCCTCTCCGTGGCCGGGACGACGTGTTTTCCGAAGTAGTTCAGGGTGAGCAAGACAAGGCTACTCACACAACGACATCCGGAGTTCCAGACCCGTCGAGAATTGATGGAACAGAAATGAATCGTCCTGGAATCGCCACCCCCTCGGCCGGACCCGACTTCACTGTCGCCGAGGAGACGACGGGCCCCACGCACAGTTGCCGGCGTTCCGACACATCGTCGATCGCAGCAGTCCCCCGATAGCGTTCGGCCTCGCACCCGATGGACAGCGCGCACCTGACAGCCCGCAACGCCCGTACGTCGGCCCCCGGCCACCTGCCTGTCGCTGTGGGAAGTACCCGGCAACGGACTGGTAGTGGCCTGCGAGGAACTCACCCCCGACCGCGCCGGCAGCCTGATCGACCGAACAATGACCCGCTCCGCGACGGCGGCAGCCGAGAATTCTGGGCCGCCAAAGCCGGCGCCCGGTCGATGCTCGTGGACCGATGATATGGGCACGCCGAACCGAACCCCGCCAGTCTCATTCGTTCGATTGCCGACACCACAAGATGTCGCCGCGATGAACTGCTGCGCCGAGCGAACCGCTGACGGCTGGGTGATCAACGGCCAGAAGACGTGGTGGGGCCTGCCCCGCCCCTTGCCATCGCCCCGCCGATAAGTTTATGGTCAGTCCATTCGCATGAAAGGAGACCAGGGTGTCGATCAGAGTGGGATTGTCGGTCACGGACGCACTCCTCGTCCCGAAACCCGCGGATCGGCGACTGCTCCTCGATTCCGCGGCGGAGGCGGGTCTCGACCACATCACCGTCGGCGACCACATCAGCTTCCACGGCGGAACCGGGTTCGACGGCATGGTCTCGGCCACGTCCGTCCTGTCCAGCCACGACACGTTGTCGGTGATCATCGGCGTCTACCTGCTCGGACTGCGGCACCCGATGCTCGCCGCGCGCCAGATCGCGACGCTGTCGCAGATCGCACCCGGACGGCTGGTCCTCGGTGCCGGCGTCGGCGGTGAGGACCGCTCCGAGATCTCGAACAGTGGGGTCGACCCCAGCACCCGCGGCCGTCGCCTGGACGAGACGCTCGAGGTTTTGCGCGCCGTGCTCACCGGCGAGGAGGTGACCCATCATGGCGAGTTCTTCACCCTCGACCGGGCACGCATCCTGCCTGCGCCGCAGCCGGCGGTGCCGATTCTGGTCGGTGGCCGCGGCGAATCCGCCATCCGCCGCACCGCCCGCTACGGCGACGGCTGGCTCGGAATCTTCTGCACACCTCGACGGTTCGCCGAGACTCGGTCCGCGATCCTCGAGGCCGCCGCGCAGGAGAATCGGGCACCCGACTCGTTCGGCGTCAACGTCTGGTGCGGGCTCGACAAGGATGCCGCGGTCGCGGACCGGCTCGTCGGCGAGAAGATGCAGGCGTTGTATCAGTTGCCGCGCGACAAGTTCCGTCATCTGGCCCCCGCCGGAACACCCGAGCAGGTCGCCGAGTGGCTGAACTCGTTCGTCGAAGCAGGTGCAGACAACATCACCCTGGTGCCGGCGACGACGTCGATGGAGTCGGCCATCGAGCACGCGGCGTCAGTCCGCACACTTCTGCTCACCCATCACCGCTGACCGTGTGATGTCCACCTCCGACGAAGGCGCCGGTCGTAAGCACCTTCCACTCAGCGCGTTGGACGAGCTTCTCGACGACGCCGCGGTGGCCGTCGACTGCCTGTCCGCGATCGTCCGGGTCTGTTCGGAGGCCACCGGCAAAGCCGTCACCCTCTTCGACCGCCAGGGACACATCGTCGCGTCCTCCCGGCCCGATGCCGGCAGGCAGACGACGTTCCCACCACTGCGCGAGATCGTGCGCGAGCACACGATCACCCCGACCAGCGCGGAACCCGTGCTGTTGCCCGCCGAACTCGGCACCGGGTTGTCGCGGCGCAAGATCCTCAGCGCGATCGTCGAACGCGGCGAACACCTCGGATGGCTCGTCGTCGACGAACAACCCACGCCGTTCCATCCCACGGACGAGTACGTGACCCTCCGCTGTGCCCGCCGCATCGGCGCGCAGGTCCTCACGCAGCGTCGCATCACCCGGGTCGCCTGGAATGCGCGGTCCGCACTCGCCCGCCAACTCGTTCGCGGCTCCGGCGCCTGGGCCGATCTCGCGGCCGGTGCCGAATACCTCGGCGTGAACGTCCACGCCCGCCGGTCCCTGGTGTATGTCCGCGAATCCGACGGAACACCCGAGGATCTCGACCGCTCCCTCGCCGAGCACACCGAGCGTGCTCTCGGCATGGAGGTGTTGTCGACTCGGGGTTCGGAGGGAATCCTCCTGCTCATCGAGGCACCGGAGCACGTCGCGTCCCCGACCGTCGTCCGGCGCATCACCGCGACCCTCGAGGCGGCGGCCGCCGAACTGAGCCCGACGGGAGGTCTGATCGCCGGGGTGTCGTCCGTGTACGAACCCGATTCGTTCACCCGCGCCTACCGCGAGGCACGGGAGGTGGTGCGCTGCATCGACCGTTTCACTCACGGAACGGGGCATCGCGTTCTCGCCGTCGACGATCTGGGACCGGCCCGCCTCTTCCTCGCGAACGGCGAGATCTCCGCCATCCGGCACTACATCGACGACATGCTCGGCCCCCTCCTCGATGACGACGCGACGTCGACCGAACTGATTCGCACCCTGGCAGTCTGGTTCGAGCAGAATCGCGGCATGCGCCGCACCGCCACGCGTCTGGGTGTGCACGAGAACACGGTGCGCCTCCGGTTGTCGCGAGTGCACGCCCTCACCGGCCTCGACGTCACCGGTGACGCGTCTCATCAACTGAGCATCCATACCGCGCTTCTCGTCCTCCGACTTCGCGACCATCCGGCCTTCCACGTCGAAAACCGCTGCGCCGAAGCGGAATGCGACGACACTGGACGCATCGATGCACTGCCCGACGAACGGAGATCCGCATGACCGACCCGCACCGCCGCAAGGCACTGGTAACCGGTGCCGCACGCGAGGGCGGTATCGGTAAGGCCATCGTCGCCCGACTCGAAGCCGACGGGATGGAGGTGGTCACGCTCGACCGTGCACCCGGGTGCACGTACCAGGCCGACATGTCCGCCGACGAACTGCCGCCCCTCGACGACATCGACGTCTACGTGGCCAATGCGGGTCTGACGACGATGTTCGGCGCCGCACACAGTCTGTCGATCGACAAGTGGCGAAAAGACCTCGAGGTCAACCTCACCGGGACCTTCCGAGTGCTGCAGCAGTGCCTGCCGGGGATGCGCGAACGGGAATACGGCCGCGTGGTCGTCATCTCCAGTACCGCAGGCACGCAGGGCATGCCGGCCCAGGTGTCGTACAGCACCACGAAGGCCGGCCTGCTCGGTCTGGTGAAGACCGTTGCGGCCGAGAACGTCGCCCTCGGCATCACCGCCAACGCCGTCCTGCCCGGGATGACGGCCAGTTCCGGCATCCTGTCGATGCCTCAGGACATCCAGGACGCGTGGCTCGCGTCGATGCCCAACGGATTCGTCGACCCGGCCGACATCGCGGATGCCGTCGCGTTCTTCGCCTCCCCGACCGCTCGCAGCGTCACCGGCCAGTTCCTCACCGTCGACGCCGGCGACGGCCTCAACACCCGCACGGTGACCTCCTCGGTGGCGCAGCACCGATAGCGTTCGCGCGTGCTCAGTTCACCAGCACGCCGCCGTCGACGGGAAGACTCACCCCGGTGAGATACGCGGACGCGTCGCTCGCCAGGAACACCACCACCGCGGCGATGTCCTCGGGATCGCCGATGCGTCCGAGGGGTATCCGCGCGTCGATGATCTTGCGCTTGTAGTTCTCGCTGTAGTGCGCCGTCGCCTCGGACGGAAAGACACCCGGCAGAATGGCATTCACCCGGACTCCGCTCGGACCGAGTTGCGCGGCGAGGTCGCGGGTCAGTCCGAGAACGGCCGCCTTGCTCGCGCTGTACGCGGCGGCGGGCATCTTCGCCGTCGTGAGAGCCATGACGCTGGAGACGTTCACGATCGAACTGCCGCGGCCCATCACCCGCGCGCACGCCTGAATCATCCAGTAGGAGCCGTGCACGTTCACGTCGACGACGGACCGGAAGTGGTCGGGCGGATCCTCCGTTACGGGGTGGTATTCACCGCCGGTGCCCGCGTTGTTGACGAGGACGTCCACCCGCCCGAATGCCTCGACGGCGGCTTCGACGAGGCGGTCGCACTGGTCCACCTGCGTCACGTCGGTCTCCACCGCCACCACGCGGGGGTTGTACTTCCGCACCTGCTCCGCGGTGTCGGCCAGTTTGTCGCCACGCCGCGCCCCGAGGACGACGTCGGCACCCGCGCGTGCCAGGGCGAGCGCGTAGGCCACGCCGAGACCGGACGACGCCCCGGTCACCACCACGACCTTGCCGTGCAACGAGAACCGCTCCAGCCCAGCATCGTTCCGGGACCGATATCCGCTGATCGATGTCATAGGCAAGCTCTACCACGCACCGGAGATCATCCGAAGCAACCACCGAGGGACCACTGTGGATTTCTTCAGTGACAGCGACGCGCGTGTTTGCGGTGCCGGCCGACCGGCCCGATCGTGGAGACGTGACGGAATTCGATGTGAACACGCTGACCACACGGGCGACGGCGGCCGCGGATCGCCGATGGCCGGGAGCCGCGATATCGGCGCCCTCGGCACTGCCGGGTGGGGTGTCGAGCCTGACCTACCGGGCCGTGCTCAGCCGCCCCGGCCTGCCCGACGCGGGCATCGTCCTCAAGATGGCACCCCCCGGACTGGAACCGGTCCGCAACCGCGACGTCCTCCGGCAGGCGCGGATCATCCGTCTCCTCGGCGCGGCGCCCGGCGTCCGGGTGCCATCGATCCTCTTCGAGGAGAACGGAACACCCGAACGGCCACCGTTCTTCGGCATGACCCTCGTCGACGGACAGTCCTACGAACCGCTCCTCGACGAAGCCGGCTCCCCGCCGTCCGCCGACACGGTTGCCGTCCGCGCTCTCCGAGCCGCCGGGATGCTCGCACGGATGCAGAACCTCGATCCCGTCGCGCTGGGAGTCGGGGACGAACCGGTCGTCACCGTCGCGGAGGAACTCGCCCGTTGGCAGCGCCTGCTCGACACCGTCGACGACGACATCGCGCCTCGGCACGCCGAACTGCACGCCGCGCTGACGGACCGCATCCCCGCACCGGTCGCTCCCACCCTGCTGCACGGCGACTACCGACTCGCGAACATGCTGTTCGCCGGCGACGACCTCGCCGCGATCATCGACTGGGAGATCTGGTCCGTCGGCGACCCCCGCACCGATCTGGCGTGGTTGCTGATGCACACCGACCCGGCGCACCGGTTCCGGCGGTCCCGTCCAGCGGCCGACGTCGCGGCGGGAACAGGGATGCCGTCGCGCGGCGAACTCCTCGCCGCCTACCGCGCCGAGCGTGACGGGCCGATTCCCGACCTGGACTGGTTCCTGGCCTACTGCTACTACAAGACGGCGTCGACGATGTCGGTCTTCGTCAAGCGCAACCGGAGGCGCCCCGACCCGGACCCCGCCCTGGTCGTCGCCGCGGAGAGCCTCGCCGAGGTCGTCGAACGAGGGCTGGCCGTCCTCGGCACGCCGGCGGTTCCCTGAGCCCGTGCCGTCAGGCCGACGGCACCACTTCCGTAACACCGCGAGGTACCACCTCGACGACGACCTTGCCGAGCGCGGCCCGGTCGTCCAGCGCGCGCAGTGCGGCCGCCGACTGTTCGAGCGGGAACGTGGCCCCGACATACGGCCGTATTCGTCCCTCGGCGGCCAGCGTCTCGACGGCGTCCCGAACCATCCGCAGCGTGCCGGGATACTCGGTTTCCATGTTGTCCATGGTGATTCCCGTGACGGTGAGATTGCGGTGGAGCAGACGGTTGACCTTGACGGTGGGAATCGAGCCGCCGGTGAATCCGACGACGACGAGTCGCCCGCCCTGGCGCAGTGCGCGGAGGGAGTCGGTGAACCGGTCGCCGCCCACCGGGTCGATCACCACGTGCACGCCGCGACCGTCGGTGAGGTCGCGCACCTCGTCGAGCCACGGCCCGTCCGACCGCACCACCGCGTGCGCGCCGTGGTGGCGCGCGACCTCCTCCTTCCGGTCGCTGGACACGACCGCGATCGCCTTCACCCCGAACGTGTCCGCGAGGTCGAGCGCCGCGGTGCCCACCCCACCCGCCGCGCCGTGGACGAGCACGTACTCGCCCGGCCGAGCCTGCGCCCGGTGCAGCGCGTACCAGGACGTCGAGTAGTTCATGTAGAGCGCCGCGCCTTCGACGAACGACATCGACGGCGGGATCTTCACCGTGTACTCGGGCAGTGCCAGGGCCCGCTCGGCGAGCGCGCCGTGCCACACGATTCCGCCGACCCGGTCGCCCGGCCGGAGGTCGGTGCCGCCCGGCGCCTCGACCACGACACCCGCGAACTCGCTGCCACACACGTACGGTGTGGGCACGCCGTTCTGGTATTTCCCCCAGGTCTGCAGGGGGTCGATGAACGAGAGGCCGGCGGCGTGCACGTCGACGAGTAGTCGCTGTCCGTCCGCCCGGGGGTGGGCGCCGTGCGGTTCGGGTACCTCTGCCAACGTCGCGGCCTCCGGGCCGGTCAGTTCCTCGACGACGACTGCGCGCATGGACGTCACTCTCCTCGTATTCAGTGGAAGTAGGCCACGACCGCGTCCGCGACGCAGGCGGGTTTGTCGTGACCCTCGATCTGGAAGGTCTGCCGGATCGTGAACCGATATCCGCCGTCGATCGGTCGCGCATCCTGCAGTCGCGCCGTCATGCGGATCCGCGAACCGACCGGGACGGGGTTCAGGAACCGCACCGTGTCGAACCCGTAGTTGAGTCCCAGCGAATGCCCGTTCATCTCGAAGACCTCGTAGAGAAACTTCGGCCCGAGCGAGAGTGTGTACATTCCGTGGGCGATCGTGCCGCCGAATCCGGCCTCCCGGCCCCGCTCGGGGTCGACGTGGATCCGCTCGAAGTCCTCGGTGTCGTGCGCGAACGCCGTGATGCGGTCCTGGGTCACGTCGTACCAGTCCGTCGTGCCGAGGTCGGTGCCGACCCGCGCAACCAACTCGTCGATCCCGTTCAGCTTCAGCATGGCCGCATGCAACCACGGCGACCGCGCGCACCACAGGAACCGTCGATTCGGCACTGGGGAAATCAACAGTGCGGCGCGGCGCCCTCGTGGCTGTGGGTGCCGCCGCTCCCTACCGTCCGATGCATCAGGAAACCGAAGCGGAGGACGCCCTATGGACTGGACCATTCCCGACGATGTGCAGCAGTTCGTCACCGACCTCGACGCGTTCATCGATCGCGAGATCACCCCGCTCGAGGCCAAGCACCCGCAGTTCTTCGACCACCGCCGCGAGTACGCCCGCACGGACTGGGAACGGGACGGGTTCCCCAAGCAGGAGTGGCGCGAGTTGCTGCTCGAGGCGCGGCGCCGATCCGACGCCGCCGGGTTCTTCCGGTTCCCGTTGCCCCGGGCGCTCGGCGGCAACGACGGGAGCAACCTCGCGATGGCCGTCGTGCGCGAGCACCTCCTCACCCGGGGCTCCGGTCTGCACTTCCCGCACGCCGACGAGGCATCGGTGGTCGCGAACCTCCCCCTTGCGCTCGTACTGCACGAATACGGTACCGACGAACAGCGGGAGCAGTACCTCGAACCACTGATCCGCGGCGACATCGAGATCGCGTTCGGTCTCACCGAGCCCGGGCACGGCAGCGACGCGACGTACCTGGAAACGACGGCCCGGCGTGACGGCGACGACTGGATCATCAACGGGGCGAAGCGCTTCAACAGCCTTGTCGACTGCTCCGAGGTCGACCTCGTGTTCGCGCGCACGTCCGGGCAGGCCGGCAAGGCCGACGGGATCACCGCATTCCTGGTACCGACGGACGCGCCCGGGTTCTCCGTTCCGTTCAACCACTGGACGTTCAACATGCCCAGCGACCATTCGGAAGTCCATCTCGACGACGTGCGGGTCCCGGCGAGCGCAGTGGTCGGGGAGGTCGGCCGCGGCCTCGACTGCGCGCAGCTGTTCGTCCACGAGAACCGGATCCGGCAGGCGGCGTCGTCGCTCGGTGCGGCGCAGTACTGCATCGACCAGAGCGTGAAGTACGCGCAGGAGCGGGTCGTCTTCGGGAAGCCGCTGCACGAGCACCAGGGAATCCAGTGGCAACTGGTGGAACTCCAGACCGATGCGGAACTGATCCGCAACACGATCTACAAGACCGCGGCAATGATGGACGAGCTCGGGAAGACGGCCGTCACCGACAAGGTGGCGATGGTGAACCTGCGCAGCAACCAGCTCGCCTGCCGCGCCGCCGATCGCGCGATCCAGATCCACGGCGGCGTCGGATACTCCCGCCACAAGCAGTTCGAGCACATCTACCGCCACCACCGCCGCTACCGCATCACCGAGGGCACGGACGAGCTGCAGCTGCGCCGGATCGCGAGCAGGATCTTCGACTTCTCGTCCCATCGCTAGTCACCCTTTTGGACTGTCCTTTACTTTGGCCTGTCCATATGGTGTTATCTGTGACGGAGGCCACTCACCGTGGATCCCCTGCGCGGCATCGCCGCCCCCGACTACCGATATCAATCGACAGGAGCTTCCATGAGCGCAGTCGGCACGACTGGGTTGCAGGCGCCCACGCGGCATCTGAACCGCTGGTGGTATGTCGTTACCGGTTTCATGACACTGCTGTTCGGCACGACAGCGGTCAACGTTCTGTTCAACATCCTGGGCAAGCCCATGACCCAGGAGTTCGGCTGGGAACGCAGCGTCATCAGCAACGGCCTGTCCATCGAAACGGTGCTGGTGGGCATCAGCATCGTCATCCTGGGCTTCCTCATCGACCGGTACGGACCCAAGATCCCCTCGGTCCCGATGTCACTGGCGTTCGGAATCGGCCTGATGCTGATGTCCGCACTGCCGAACAATCAACTCGTCTTCTACCTGCTCTGTGTGGTGATCGGCGCCGGAGCGGGCGCCGTGAACCCGGTCGCGCACTCGACCGTGGTGAGTGCGTGGTTCCAGGACCGGCGCGGCATGGCGCTGGGCATTCTCATGGCCGGCCTCGGCTCCTGCGGTGTACTGATGCCGTATCTAGCCAACTGGATGCTCGGCATCGGCGGATGGCGCTTGGCGTTCCTGGTCATCGGCGCCCTGTGCACGGTCATCCCGGCCGCCGTCTACGCCTTCGTCACCCGGATGCCGGCCGAACACGAGGCCGAGCGCATGGCCGCGCGCCTACAAGGCCGGATGGCCGGGGAGTCCCTCCTCACCGTGGCCCGGAAGTACCGGCAGTTCTGGCTGCTCTCCATCGCCATCTTCCTGGTGTCGTCGGCAACCTTCGGGTTGATGTCGCAGATCGTGCCCATGACCACCGACAAGGGCATCAGCCAGGGCACCGCCGTCTCGATCCTGTCCGTCCTCAGCCTGGCGTCGGTTTCCGCCCGCCTGCTGGTCGGCTACCTGTTGGACCGGTTCTACGCCCCCGCCATCGGCTCGATCATCTTCGCGTTGTGCGCGGTCGGCGTCTTCCTGATGATCACGTCGTCGCAGACCGGCCTGCTGTTCGTCGGCGCCGTCCTGATCGGTCTCGGCCTGGGATCCGAGGGTGATCTCGCCGCCTACATGGTGAGCCGATACTTCCCCAAGCACTCCTACGGCCGGGTGCTGGGATTCATCTACTTCCTCTACGCGCAGGGGTCGGCGTTCGGCATCTTCCTGCTCGGACAGGTCTACAGCGCCACCGGTTCCTACCGTGCCGGAGCGCTGCCGATCATCGTGCTGGTCGGTGTCGGGATCGTCTGCCTGCTGCTGATGGGGTCCTACCGCTTTACCCTCGATCACAAGGAGGTCGACGCTGTCGACGAGACATCGGCGCCGAAGTCGCCGGTCTCCAGTTGATACCCACCGTCGACCAGAAGGAGTACGCATGACCGACGGATTCCACGACGCCCTGGTAACCCGGGCCACTGCTGACATGCCGGAGAGGTTCTTCGACCGGTTCATGTTCAACCTTCATCCGGACGGCGCCGCCGCGCCGTCGGTGATCCTCGGCGCCGGGGTCTATCCACCGCGGAACGTCGTGGACGGTTTCGTCGTCCTCACCACGGAGACCGAGCAGCGCAACCTGCGCTTCTCCACCGAGCACGACGCGACCGACGCCGCCTCCGTCGGGCCGCTGAAGTGGGAGACGCTCGAGGACAACACGACCTGGCGAATCCAGCTGGGTGAGAACAAAACCGGACTCGAACTGGACCTGGTCTGGCGCGCCCGGGCACCGTATTGGCTCGGATCGGTGGATGTGGAGAACACCGACGGAAACGTCACGTCGTTCGACCATCTCTTCCAGCCCGGCCGCTACGAAGGCACTCTCACCCTCGACGGGTCCGCCACCGACGTCGGCGGGTGGTACGGCCTGCGGGACCGCTCCCGCGGGGTGCGGACCATGTCCGGCGGACAGGGCCTGCACATCTGGTACCAGGCGCAGTTCCCGGACCGCACGTTCGGGTTCCTGCTCGTCGAGGACCGTCGAGGTGGCCGAATTCTGCTGGAAGGCGCCGTCATGCACGACGACGGCCGACTCGACGACATCACCGACGTCCGGCACGACCTGGCATTCGCCGCGGGCAACGACCTCACCGGGGGGACGATCGAGGTCGTGACGGCCGGCGGCGCGACCTACCGCATCGGTGCGGACGCCTCCGCAGGCGGTGGCTACATGGCGGGCGGTGGCTACGGCGGACACCACGGCAAGGTCCGTGGCCGCGACTTCCAGGAGTTCGACGTCTATCCGCTCGACGGATCCGTGGGGCCGACGACCCTCGACTCGGCCCTGACCGACCGGTGCTGCACGTTCGAGTGGAACGGGCAGACCGGCTACGGAATCTTCGAGTTCGCCCTGTCGCGGTCGTCGTCCTACACGTACCGCTCCAGCATCGCGACCTAGCCCGAAGCTGACTCTGCCCCTGCATCTACCGATAGGTGCAGGGGCAGAGTGCTATTACCGGTGTGCTGTTACCGGAAAGCGTCCAGGCCCTCGCTCGCCATCCGCACCATGTGATCGGCGAGCCCGGCGGTGCGGGTCACCTTGGCGGGCCAGTACGCGATCGAGAAGATCATGCCCAGGCAGGACTGGGTGGCCACCGAAACCTCTGCCGGCGACGCGGCGGGGATCGACCGCGCCACCGCGGCCTCCCACCCCTGGACGTACTGCTTGCGCCGGCGGTTGATCGCCTTCCGCCACGGATCGACCAGCGACCGGTCTTCACGCTGGCTGACGTTCACGAGATGGCGGTGCCGGGCAGCATAGAGGGCGTGGTGTCGGATCATCCGCTGGAGATCGAGATCCGCGTCCTCGTGCACCGGTTCGGTGGCGCCGATCAACTCGTCCATCGCCTCATCGAACAGGGTGGCCAGAATCTCGTCCTTGCCTGAGAAATGACGATAGATGGCAGGACCGCTCAGACCGGCACGGGAGCCCAGCTCATCGACACTCGTTCCGTGAAAGCCTTTTTCGTAGAACAGCTCTGCGGCGGTGTCGAGGATCTTCCTGTTCCGGTCCACAGCTGCATTCTAGCACTCGGTGATAACGATCGTTATTATGGACCGATGACGTCACCAGCCGAAATCCCCTCATACCTCCAGGTGGTTGCACTGCCCCGCGAGTGCGGGCCCGTGCTCGTTCCGTCCGCCTACGAGGACGAGAACGGCCACATGAACATCCGCCACTATTTCGACCTCGAGGCGCAGGCGATCGCGGAAGTGTTCGATCGGATGGGCATTACCGACGACTACCGCGCCACCCGTGGCCAGGGCTTCTTCACCGCCGAGCACCACATCCGCTACTACGCGGAGGTCCACGTCGGCGACCGCGTGTCGGTGCACGCGCGGATCGTCGAACGCTCGGACAAGGTCGTCCACGCCATGGCGTTCCTCGTCGACGACACCACCGAACGCCTCGCGAGCACACTCGAGGTCACCGCGACCCACGTCGACCTCACCAGCCGCCGGGTCGTGCCCTTCGCCGGCGACGTCGCCGGTGCGGTTGACCGGGAACTCGCCCGCACCGACGTCGACTGGCCCGCCCCCGTCTGCGGTGCGATGGGCGTCCGCGCCAGGGCCGCGCGGTGACGGCGTCGGACTGACGGCTTCCACGAGCCATTGACGCTCACCTTCTCGGTTCCCGCACTCGCTACGGCGGCCGAGAAGGTGCGCGTGTCCGGATAAGTAGTGCCGGATGCCGTCACCGCGGCCCGACTCACGTGGCGTCGGACGACCTCAGGTCACGAATGCGAGACTCGATTCCCGCTGCTGTTCTGCGCATCTGGCCGACCAGTCCCGACTCCAGGCTGGCATGAAACCTGGTTGTCGGCATCGCCACGACCAGGGCGCCCAGAGCGACACCCTCGCCGTTGCGCAGACAGACCGCCACGGAGGACAAGCCGACCTCGACCGCATCCACCGCTGTTGCGTACCCCTTCTCGGACACAGCCCGCAATTCCCTCTGCAACAAAGCGAATTCCGCAGGCGACAGCCGGTCGGCCGAGAGTGCGTACTCCGACCGATACAGATCCGCGAGCGCACTGTCGTCGAGTTGCGCGAGCAGCACCCGGCCGCCGGCCGACGTTCGTGCGGGCGGAACATGACCCTGTCGATTACCGACCCTGAGCAGTTTCTCCGACTCGACGGCTCCGATCACCCGGGACTCGACGCCGGTCCGAACGACGAGATTCACCGTCTCCCCCGTCAGCGAAGCCAATTCGTGCATCGAGTCGAGGCACGCATCGCGGAACACCCGGGTCCAGGACGACCCGGTGGGTCCGACCCCGATCGACGGCCCCGGGAGGTACCTCCGCGACTCGTCCTGCACGACGAAGCCGTGGTAGATCAGCATGGCCAGCAACCGGTGAGCGGTCGACTCCGCCACCCCGATCTCTTCGGCGGCGTCCTTCAACCGGAGGCTGCCGTGGTCGCGGACTGCGTTCAGCAGCAGAAGCGCGTTGTGCACGGACTCGATCATGTAAGTCGGCTTACTGATCGGCCTCGTCTTCATACCGGGATGATAGTCCGACCCGGCAGTATCCGAAAAGGATGTCCGGCAACGCGCTCCCCCGCTCACATCACGCCGGTCAGACGGAGACAAGTCCGCGAGTGTCGGCCTGGAACCGACCGAAGCTCCTGTTCAACTCGGACAGGTGCCGAGTACTCATGACGACCCCGTACCCGTCCCGGCCCTCGCACGTCCACCGCATCAGGGCGTTGTGCACCATAGCGGTCGGCGCCGCGATCCAGGGAGCCCCGACGTTGGGCGTGGCCTGGAGCCGGAACTTCTTCCCGCGCACATCGGTGACCGTCATGTCGATGCCGGTACACACCATTCCCAGGTGAGTGCTGGTCATCTCCAATTCGTCGGTGAGCCCGTAGACTTCACCGTCGTCCATCACGTATCCGTGCGAGAGTTGGAACGCGTCCGGGTTTGCCGCCTCGGGATTCCAAGGACAGATCATGTGGAAGGCGAGGTCCTCACCGAAGGTCGCGGAGACGATATGGTTCGGCTTCCCTGCCTTCATCGGGTCACGCGGCCCCCAACTCCGGTCCATCCGCTCGATGGAGTCCACGACGTACTCGCGGCCGCGAACGATCATCGTCCCGGTCGCATGCCCGGTGGCGTCCCCGTGCCCGACGGACTTGTGCGCTCCCGACTCGAGGTCGGCATGGATATCGGGAGCCGCGCCGGCCTGCGGGCTGTGCTGTGGATCATGAATGTCGAACGGGTCCATGAGATTCACCCAGTCGACGTGGATCTCGGTGCCGTCGTCGGCGACGTAGTCGATGCGGAACTTGCGCGGTGCGTCCACGGCATCGATCGACAGCCCGATCGGCGATTCGATCCGCGTGAAGGATGCCGGCGCAGGGAGATGCGGATTCTCGTTGTAGTGCAACAGTTCCGCGCGCGTGTCGGTGAGCGAACCGCAGACCATGATCTGGTTCCACATCACCCCGAGACTGGGGCGCACATTCGTGTAAATCAGGGTGTAGAGATTCGCCTCCGGTATGACGATCGGAAACAGGATCGTCTCGACC
>NZ_JBFUHV010000178.1:0-17399 GCF_056402215.1 Rhodococcus sp. P4_B6
GACCACATCCTCGCGGCCGGTGAACCGCAGCGAGCGGTGGAACTGCTCGAGGAGGACGACCTCTACCTCCTCGATCGGTCGCAGATGTCGACGCTGCTCGGCCTGATCGGGAAACTGCCCGCCGACCTGGTGGCCGCCAGCCCGCGGCTGCAGCTCACCATCGGATGGGCGAACTGCGAACTCCAGCGACTCGAACTCGCGCAGGCCGCCCGAACCCGCGCACTCGAGCAGATCGACGCCGGGGAGATGTCCGAGAGTCGCGCCGCCGAGCTCCGGGTGGAAGCGGATGTCCTGCAGGCCGACATCGAGGCGACCGCCGACCGCATCGAGGGTGTGCGCGAGCTCGTCGCCGAATGCCTCGCCCGTCCCACGGAGTATCACCCCTTCGTGGTGTCGATGGCCGCTCTCATCGAGACGTTCGTGGACACGTGTGAATTCCGGTTCGAGGACGCGTACCGCAGGCAGAGCTGGGCGGCCCCGTACCACCGGCAGAACACGGGGCCGTACTCCGTCGCGTACGGGTACTGTTTTGCCGGGCTCGCGAAGTTCGAACAGCTCGACGTCGGCGGTGCCATGGAGCTGTACCGCAAGGCGTGCCGGCTGGTCCGGGAGGCGGAGAATACGCAGTCGCAGCATGCGCGGCTCACGCGTACGCTTCTCGCCGAAGTCCACTACGAGCAGGGCCGGATCGACGAAGCGGACGAGTTGCTCAACGAGACGTTCGACCCCGCCGCGCTCGGTGGCGCAGCGGATTTCATGATCCGGCACTACTGCCTCAGGGCGCGGATCTTGGCGTTGCGTGGCGATCCCGGCGCCGCGGCACGACAGCTCGACGAGGGGGTTCGGACTGCCGAGACGTTCTCCCTGCCTCGTCTGCGGGCCGCCGTCGACAACGAGCGGGTGCGGATCGGGCTGCCCCCGGCGCCCGGGTTCGTGCCCGTCACGCGCGAGACCCGGCGTACCCCGACGGACGGGCTCGACCTGGCGACGGCGCAGCTCGAGGAAGAGGCGGCCATCATGTTGCTCGAGGCGCAGGGCGATTCGGCGGCCGCGGATCGGGCGTGCGAGTGGGCGAACGACTGGGTGCGGCAACTCGACGGCACCGGGCGGCGCCGGGCCGGGCTGCAGGCGATCCGGTTGCTGGTGTCGTGCCTGTGGGCGGCCGGACGTCGTGACGAAGCGCAGGCGACGCTTCTTCCCGCGGCAGTGGAGTGCGCTCGGCACGAACTGATCCGATTCCTACCCGACGGCGGCCCGAACGTCGTCGCAGCGCTGTCGGCGCTGCGGGAGAGCGGTCATCAGGGCCTGCCGCGGACGTTCACCGATGCAGTGCTCGCGGCAGTCCACTAGCGCCCTCCGGCGAACAGAGGCGCCACGGTTCCAGCAGGGTTTCGTAGTGTGCCCTGGTGAAATCGTGTGTTCCGACGAGATCCGACACCGCGTGCGCAGCCGCCGCGTCGCGCACGGCGGTCGCGAGATCGGCACGCATCCGCTCGTCCTCGCGCAGGGTCACCCCGTCTATGTAGTGGCGTTCCCACGCGGCGTCCTGGGCGCGGTACCAGGACCTGATCCGGCCGGCTTCCGACGCCGCGTCTCGTGCGCAGATCCAGGCGCCGAGCCGCCGGCGGCCGTCGACGGCGCTGCTCGTCCGCGTCAGTGCTCCGAACTGTTCGTCGACGAGTGCTGCCGCATCGACGGCGTGCCGCACGACGTCCTCCCAGTTCGGACCGAAGGCCTGTTCGCATTCGTCCTCGGTCACGGTGAACGAGTCGAGGGCGGACAGCGCGTCGTCCAGCACATCGAGGCGGAGAAGGTACGAGTCCGGCAGGGCGCTTCGGCTCAGTAACTGGAATGCCACGAACGCGTCGCCGCGCACCGGCGCGCAATGCACGAGAATGTCGAGCACCGACATTCGGGTTTCCGGCGCGTACGCACCGCGCGCCGGAACCGGGTGCTGCCGGATGAAATGAGCGGCGCGGGCCGGGAGAAGTCGAAGTTCGTCTGTGATCATGTCAGCACTCGACGTAGTTGACGGGAACGTTGAGGGCGAGACCGCCGGTGGACGTCTCCTTGTACTTCGACAGCATGTCAGCGCCCGTCGAGCGCATCGTCTCGATCACCTGGTCCAGGCTTACGCGGTGGGTCCCGTCGCCGCGCAGGGCCATCCGGGCGGCGTTGATGGCCTTGCCTGCCGAGATCGCGTTCCGTTCGATGCACGGAATCTGGACGAGGCCTTCGATGGGGTCGCAGGTGAGGCCGAGGCTGTGTTCCATGGCGATCTCCGCGGCGTTTTCCACCTGTTCCGGTGTGCCGCCGAGGATCTCGGCCAGTCCTGCCGCGGCCATCGACGCCGCCGAGCCCACCTCGCCCTGGCAGCCGACTTCGGCGCCCGAGATCGACGCCCGCTCCTTGTACAGGGATCCGACCGCGCCGGCCGCGAGGAGGAACCGGACCGCGGTCTCGTCGGGGTCGGCCCGGCCGGCGGGCGTGTAGTGGACGGCGTAGTGCAGGACGGCGGGGATGATGCCCGCGGCGCCGTTGGTGGGGGCGGTGACGATGCGCCCACCCGACGCGTTCTCCTCGTTGACCGCGAGCGCGACGAGGTTGACCCAGTCCTCCGCGAACGCGGGATCACGATGGGGGTCTTCCTGATCGAGCCGGAGATACCAGTCACGGGCGCGCCGCCGGACGCGCAGCGCACCGGGAAGGAGTCCGTCGCGGGAGATGCCGCGTCGCTCGCACTCGACCATGACGTCGCGGATGTGGAGCAGCCGGTCGCGGATCTCCGCGGCCGCGCGGGTTTCGCTCTCGAACTCGAGCATGACCTGGCTGACGCGGCATCCGTGCCGCGCGCAGATGTCGAGGAGTTCCTTCGCGGACCCGAACGACGACCCGCTCGCCGGCGTCGGCCGGTGTTCCGTGCTCTCGGCTTCGGTGACCACGAATCCGCCACCGATCGAGAAGTACGTCTCCCGATGGATTTCCACGTTCCCGGCCGCATAGGCCGTCACCGTCATCCCGTTCGGGTGGAACGGCAGGATCGTCAGCGGATGAAGCACGATCTCGTCCTCGGCCAGCGCGATGTGGTGCGAACCGCCGAGCGCGATGCGCCGCGTGGTCCGCATCGCCTCGAGTCGCTGCTCCATCTCCTCGGTTTCGATCGTCTCGGGCCGATACCCCTCGAGGCCGAGCAGGACTGCGGACATAGTCCCGTGGCCGGCGCCGGTCGCGGCGAGCGAGCCGTACAGGTCGACGCGGACGCCGGTGACGTCCTCGAACGCGCCGAGCGTGTGAAGGTCGGACACGAAACGCGCGGCCGCGCGCATGGGTCCGACGGTATGGGAACTCGAGGGGCCGACACCGACGGAGAACAGGTCGAACACGCTGATGGTCACAGGGTCACCGTCTCGTTGAGTTCGGTCGCGTACTGCGCGGGGGTCAGGAGGCCGTACGTGGACGACGACGGCACCGGCAGGATGGCGAACAACCATCCGGCGTGGAACGGATCTTCGGCGACGAGCGCCGGATCAGCGGTGGCGTCGCGGTTCGTCATCGTGATCAGACCGCCGATCGGGGCGTACACGGTGATGGCCGTCCGCGCCGACGACCAGATCACAGCGCAGGGGGAACCCGCGTCGACAGTGCTTCGCACGGCAGGCAGGTCCACTCCGACCACGTCGATGTCGTCGAGTGCGCGGTCGGTGACGCCTGCGCGCAAGGGGAAATCGGAAAAGTTCGCACCCGGCGTCAGCGCCACCCAGCTGTGTGTGGCCGTATACCGTCGGTCCGAGGGAATCTTACGAGCTCTCATGCCTTTTCCTTTGACAGTCGGGCCTTGCGGTCGCGGACTACTTGCCTGCGATCCAACAGATTCGAGATTGATATATCAGTCAGTGCAATAACGGTAGGTCAGTATGCGACATGGGTCAAGAGGGGATCGGGAAAACGTTGGGAAATGTGCGGCTACGGCCGGAGCGTCGCGGGCAGCACACCTTTGAGAGAACTCATCACGACGAGGGCATCGGCACCCCGGAGGTCGCTCGGCGTCAGCATGCGCTCGTGCATCAACCCGCGGTCCAGCTGCCACGACCGCTCGACACCCGGCAGACATCCCGACGACAACGGCGGCGTCCACCAGACGCCGTCGATCCGGGCGGCGAGGTTCGCGATCGTGGTCTCGGTGACATGCCCGAATTCGTTGACCAGCACGACGTCGTCGGCATCGGGATTGCGGTGACGCCTGCGGTCGTACCGCTCGCGCAACGTCGTCTTGTGCCCGAGGAGGATGTCGAGGGAATCGACGGGCTCGTCGTCGAGGACGAGGGATACACAGGCAGGCGCGACCGGGGGAGCGAAGACGTCGACGTCCACGCCGCCGTCGCGGTGCAGGCGCACCCGGACCCGGGCCGCTCCGGCGCACGACAGCTGGTGCGCGAGGTGGCGCCGGACCTCTCGTTCCCCGAACTCGTACCCGAGGACCGCCGCGGAACGGGCCAGACGCGACAGGTGACGGTCGAGATGCCGCAAGCCCGTGCGGGGATCGTGATACATCGTCTCCATCAGCTGAACCTCAGCTGTGTCGATCGTCGCGAGCCCCACTGCGGCGGACACGGAAGTGTTCACAGGGCGGAGTCTCGATTCGGCGCGTGACTGGAGGTGGCGGGACCACGATATACGAGCGCGCGGAGCACCGAAACCGCGTCGACCGTCTCCGCGACGTCGTGGACACGGAGGATGGCCGCGCCGTTCTGGGCGGCGATGAGGGCTGCAGCGACGGATGCGGCCTGGCGGTGGTCGACGTCGCGGCCGGTGATGGCGCCGAGCATGCCCTTGCGGGAGAGTCCGGCCATGACGGGGAGGCCGATCTCGGTGATCTGCCGGAGTTCGCTGAGTAGTTGAAGGTTGTGGGTGAGGGTTTTGCCGAATCCGAAGCCCGGGTCGAGCAGGATGTGCTCGGACGGGATGCCGGCGGTCAGACACGCCTCGATCCGGGTGAGGAGGAAGCGTCGGACCTCGTGTACGACGTTCCGGTATCGGGGTGCGTGCTGCATGGTGGTGGGGTCGCCGAGCATGTGCATGAGGCAGACCGGGACCTGCAGGTCGGCGGCGGTGTGCAGGGCGCCGGGGAGCTGGAGGGCGCGGACGTCGTTGATGAGGGTGGCGCCGGCGGCGACGGCGGCGCGCATCACCTCGGGACGTGAGGTGTCGACGGAGATGGGGACCGTGGTGTGCCGCGCGAGTGCCTCGATGACGGGGATGACGCGGGCGATTTCGTCGGCGACCGGAGGTGGGGTGGATCCGGGGCGGGTGGATTCGCCTCCGATGTCGAGGAGGTCGGCGCCGTCGGCGACGAGTGACAGTGCGTGGTCGACGGCGCGGTGGTGGTCGGTGTAGCGGCCGCCGTCGGAGAAGGAGTCGGGGGTGACGTTGACGATGCCGCAGACCAGGGGGGTGTGGCGGGTGAGGGCGTCGAGCAGCCGGTGGGGGCCGGTGGCGGTGAGAGTGGGGGACGGCATCGGGGTGCACCTCCTTGTGGGTGGAAATCGGCCCCGGGGGACGGCGCCATGTCGTCCCCCGGGGCCGAGGATTGCCTTCGTTGCCGCGTTTATTCGGGGTGAGTTCCGTATTCTTCGGCGGCGTCGATGAGCCASKCSGCGAGGTAGCGGGCGAAGGAGGCTCGTACCAGGATGCGGTAGTCGGTGCCGGTGTCGTCGAGTGCGATCAGCACGACRCCGGCGAGTCCGAGCATGGTCTGCACGGCGGTTCCGGGGCGGAACACGGTGGGGTGCAGGTCGATCGAGCAGCCCTTCGCGAGGATGTCGCGGGCGTGGGTGCCGYGYAGSCGSAGGGTGGTGCGYTGKSCGGAGACGTCGATGGCKGCGCCGCCGTGCGGGGTGACCGCKKTGCGGAGTTGGGTTTCGAGGGTTTCGGGTGCCTGGGTGTGGGTGGTGATSAGGAATTCGTCCGGGCCGAGCCAGATCGCGGTGGCGGTGTCCCCGGTGGTGGCGGTGGATGCGGTGGTGGGCAGGTCGACGCCGAGGACGGCGSCSGCSGCSGCKSCACCGGGTCCGGTGGGGTYCACCCASAGGTCGATCATGGTGRCGAAGGGTTCCTCGGTGATGCGCACCGWSTCGGGSAGGTGGGAGAAGGTGTGGKTCCAGCTGTGCAGGGGGCTCAGCGGGGTGAGGGTGTCAGCCATCGCGGCGTGCTCCTTCGGGGTCGACGAGGACGGTGCCGGTGACCTGCACGGCGACGAGGTTTCCGTCSACSGGGACGTGCAGGGTGTCGCCGATTCGGGTGTGGCCGCCCTTGACGAGGGCGAGGCCGAACGGGCGGCCGAGTTCGGCGCTCATRTAGCTGGAGGTGACGTGCCCGAGCATCGGGACGGGCGGCGGYGGCAGGGTGCCGTCGGGGCGGTGTTCGATGATCTGCGCGCCCTCGGGSAGGACGGTGTGYTGGTCGAGGGGKAGCAGKCCGACGAACTGTTTGCGCAGCGGGTTCTGGTTTTCCTGCCGGGTGAAGGAGCGTTTGCCGATGAAGTCGRCCTTCTTCTTCGAYACCGCCCAGCTCATGCCGAGGTCCTGGGGGGTGACGGTGCCGTCGGTGTCCTGCCCGATGATCGGGTAGCCCTTTTCGGCGCGCAGGACGTGCATGGTTTCGGTGCCGTAGGGGGTGATGTTGTGTTTGTCGCCGGCGGCGATSAGGCGGGCCCAGAYGGCGGGGGCGTGCCAGCCGCCGACGTTGACCTCGTAGGCGAGCTCGCCGGAGAAGCTGACCCGGGCGATGCGCACGTGCACGCCGGCGAGGGTGGTGTCGCGCCAGGCCATGAACGGGAASGCGTCGTTGGTGACGTCGAGGTCGCCGAAGACCTCCCCGATCACGTCGCGGGAKYKSGGTCCGACGACGGGGAAGGTGGCCCAGTGTTCGGTGACGGAGGTGAGCCGGACCTGCAGGTGCGGCCATTCGGTTTGGAGCCATTCCTCCATCCAGTCGAGGATTTTCGCGGCGCCGCCGGTGGTGGTGAACACCTGGTAGCGGTCCTCGGCSAGGCGCATGATGGTGCCGTCGTCGATGACCATGCCGTCGACGCCGCACATGAGTCCGTAGCGGACCATGCCGACCTTGAGGGTGCTCATCATGTTGGTGTAGAGCATGTCGAGCAGCACCCCGGCGTCGGSKCCTTGGACGTCGATCTTGCCGAGGGTGGAGCCGTCGAGGATGCCGACGCCGGCGCGGACGGCGGCGCATTCGCGGAGCACGGCGGTGTCCATGTCCTCGCCGGGGTGCGGGTAGTAGCGGGGGCGTTTCCATTGGCCGACGTCCTCGAATACSGCGCCGCGGCCGAGGTGCCAGTCGTGCAGGGCGGTGACCCGTTCGGGGTCGAAGAGGGTGCCGCGGGCGCGGCCGGCGAGGGCGGCGAACGGGACCGGGGTGTAGGGGGGCCGGAAGGTGGTGGTGCCGAGGGTTTCGATCGGGCGGTGCAGGAGTTCGGCGGTGATGCCGGAGGAGATSACCCCGGAGGTTTTGCCCTGGTCGTGGGCGGTGCCGATGGTGGTGTAGCGCTTGATGTGTTCCATCGACGTCATGCCGGCGCCGACGGCGCGGGCGAGGTCGGYGACCGTGGCGTCGCGTTGGACGTCGACGAACTGGGTGTCCTGCCCSGCGGGGTCGGGGACCCGCCACAGCACCAGCGGCGGCAGGCCRCCGTCGTCGGCAGAATCAGCACCGCCGGAGTTGTCGGCGGTCGATGCCACGTCCGGGGTGGTGAAGCCCAGCGCGCCCAGAATCTCCCGGCCCGCGTTCTCGCCGTCGTGCAGGCAGCCGGGGAGGTCGAGGATGCCGTTGGCGGAGCCGGCGACGGTGACGCCGTCGAGGGTCTCGCCGGGCACGAACGCACCCAGGGTGTCGTCGTACTTCAGTGTGCCGCGGGCCTGGGAGAACAGGTGCACGGCCGGGTTCCAGCCGCCGCTGACGAGCAGGGCGTCGCACGCGAGCGGGATCGGGGTGCCGGTGGTGTCGTCGCGGGAGGTGACGAGGGCGTGGCTGACGCGGCCGTTGCCGCGGGTGCCGGACACGACGGATGCGGTGCGGACGGGGATCCCGCGGGCCTCGCATTCATGCTGCCAGCGGGCGGGGGCGGTGTCGCGGGCCTCGACGACCGCGTTGATGCGGACCCCGGCGTCGTGCAGGTCGATCGCCGCCTGGTAGGCGCTGTCGTTGGTGGTGAACACGACGGCCTGGGCGCCGACGGTGACGCCGTAGCGGTGCAGGAAGGTGCGGGCGCCGTGGGCGAGCATGATGCCGGGGCGGTCGTTGTCGGTGAAGACGACGGGGCGCTCGTGGGCGCCGGCGGCGACGAGGATGTGCCGGGCCCGGATCCGCCAGACCCGCTGCCGGCTGACCGCGGCCGGGGCCTGGCCACCGAGGTGGTCGGTGCGGCGCTGCAGGGCGAGGACGAAGCCGTCGTCGTAGTGGCCGAACGCGGTGGTGCGCTGCAGGTGCAGCACGTCCGGGTAGGTGGCCAACTCSGCGACGGCGGCSGYGRCCCAGTCGAGGGCGGGGGCGCCGTCGATCAGATCGGTGGAGCCGAGGAGGTCGCCGCCGGCTTCGCTCTGCTCGTCGAGCAGCACCACCCGGGCRCCGGCGCGGGCGGCGGTGAGGGCGGCGGCGAGCCCGGCCGGGCCGGCGCCGGCGAYCAGCAGGTCGGTGTGGTGGTGGGTGGCGTCGTATTTCGCCGAGTCCGGGATGGTCGCGAGCCGGCCCTGGCCGGGGATGCCGCGGGCGACGAGGCCGTCGAACAACTCGATGGTGGTGGCGAGCAGCATCGGCTCGGGGAAGGGTTCCTCGATCTGCACSAGGCCGCCGGTGTCCTCGGCCCAGGCGGCGGTGATGCCGCGGGGGCGGCCGAGTTTGATGCTGGTGGTGATCTGGTGGACRCCGTTCGCGAGCAGCGCGGAGCCGAGGGTGTCACCGGGGTGRCCGGTCAACTCTTGGCCGTCGAAGGTGAAGGTGTGGGTGGTGGTGCGGTCGAGGCGACCGCCCTGGCGGGTGCGGAAGGGTGCGTTCACGATATCGTCGGCTTCTGCTCGGCCACGCGGTAGACGCTGTGGAATCGGTAGGTGGCGGTGTCGCGGACGGCGTTGAACCAGCGCCGGCAACCGGCGGCATGGKWCCACCGTTCSGCGAACAGGCCTTTCGGGTTGGCGCGGAAGAACACGAACTGCGCCCACTGTTCGTCGGTCAACGCGGCCGGGTCYKSGGGGTAGTCGACGTGGGCYTGGCCGCCGTAGTGGAAYTCGGTTTCCTCACGCGGCCCGCACCACGGGCATTCGATCAACTGCATGCTGACTCCTGGTTGGTGTGCGGGGGTGGGTTAGTGGGCGACGGCGGCGGCGCCGTGYTCGTCGACGAGGGCGCCGGTGACGAACCGGTCGAGGCTGAACGGGGCGATGTAKTCGTGCGGTTCGTCGTTGGCGAGGGTGTCGGCCAGGCACCAGCCGAGCCCGGGGGTGGCCTTGAAGCCGCCGGTGCCCCACCCGCCGTTGAGGTAGACGTTGTCGTAGGGGGTGCGGCCGACGATCGGGGAGGCGTCGGGGCAGGTGTCGACGATGCCGCCCCAGGTGCGCAGCAGATGCGCSCGGGCGAAGACGGGGAACAAYTCGACGGCGGCGGCCATCTGGCGTTCGATGATGTGGAAGGCGCCGCGTTGGCCGTAGCCGTTGTAGGAGTCGACGCCGGCGCCCATCACCAGTTCSCCCTTGTGGGCCTGGGAGACGTAGACGTGGATGGCGTTGGACATCACGATCGTCGGGTGCACCGGCTCGAGSAGTTCGGASACCAAAGCCTGCAGSGGGTGSGAYTGCAGGGGGGTGGCGATGCCGAGCATGTCGGTGAGGGTGGAGGTGTGCCCGGCSGCRCASAGCGCGACCTGCCCGGTGGCGATGTCGCCGCGGGTGGTGCGGACCCCGGTCACCYKGTTGCCGTCGGTGACGAAGCCGGTGACCTCRCAGTTCTGGATGATGTCGATGCCGGCCTGGTCGGCGCGGCGGGCGAATCCCCASGCCACGTAGTCGTGYTTGGCGATCCCGGCGCGGGGTTGGTAGGTGGCGCCGAGGACGGGGTAGCGGATGTCGGCGGAGATGTTGACCAGSGGGCAGAGTTTTTTGACCTCGTCGGGTCCGACCCATTCGGCGTCGACGCCGTTGAGTTTGTTGGCCTCGACGCGGCGGACGCTGTCGCGGACRTCCTGSAGGCTGTGGGCGAGGTTGAGGACGCCGCGCTGGCTGAACAGGATCGGGTAGTCCAGGTCCTCCTCGAGGCCCTCCCACAGTTTGAGGGCGTGYTCGTAGATGCGGGTGCTCTCGTCCCACAGGTAGTTCGASCGGATCAGGGTGGTGTTGCGGGCCATGTTGCCGCCCGCGAGCCAGCCCTTCTCCAGSACGGCGACGTTGGTGATGCCGTGGTTCTTGGCGAGGTAGTGSGCGGTCGCGAGGCCGTGGCCGCCGCCGCCGACGATCACGATGTCGTAGGACTTCTTCGGTTCCGGGTTACGCCACAGAAAGTCCGGGTGGTCGGGCAGRTGCGCACCGGGCGGGGTCGCYGCAGTGCCGGAGCTCAGGGTCGTCATCAGTTCGTCTCCGTGAGGTCGGGGTAGAGCGGGAACGCGGCGGCGAGGGCGTCGACCCGGGCCCGCAGCGCGGTCAGGCCGGYSTCGTCGGTGGCSGGGCGCAGSGCGTGGCTGATGATGTCGGCGACCTCGGTGAACGCGGCCTCGTCGAAACCGCGGGTGGCCAGGGCGGGGGTGCCGATCCGCACCCCGGAGGAGATCATCGGYGGGCGGGGGTCGAACGGGACGGCGTTGCGGTTGACGGTGATCCCSACSCGGTGCARCCGGTCCTCGGCCTGCTTGCCGTCGAGTTCGGATTCACGCAGGTCCACCAGCACCAGGTGSACGTCGGTGCCGCCGGAGACGACGTTGATSCCGGCGGCCCGCGAATCGGTTTGCAGGAGGCGGTCGGCGAGGATCTTCGCGCCGGYCAGGGTGCGCTGCTGGCGTTCGGCGAATTCGGGTTCGGCGGCGAGCTTGAACGCGACGGCCTTGCCGGCGATCACGTGCTCGAGCGGGCCGCCCTGCTGGCCGGGGAAGACCGAGGAGTTGAACTTCTTCGCCARCGCCGCGTCGTTGGTGAGGATGACSCCGCCGCGGGGCCCRCCCAACGTCTTGTGGGTGGTGGAGGTGACCACRTGCGCGTGCGGGACGGGGGAGGGGTGCAGTCCGGCGGCSACCAGGCCGGCGAAGTGCGCCATGTCGACCATCAGGTAGGCGCCGACCTCGTCGGCGATGGCCCGGAACCGGGGGAAGTCGAGSCGGCGGGGGTACGCGGACCAGCCGGCCATGATCAGCTTCGGGCGGTGCTCGCGGGCCAGGCGYTCGACCTCGTCCATGTCGACGAGGTGGTCGYCCTCGCGGACGTGGTACGCGGCGACGTCGTAGAGCTTGCCGGAGAAGTTCAGCTTCATCCCGTGCGTGAGGTGACCGCCGTGCGCGAGATCCAACCCGAGRATGSMRTCACCGGGGGTCAGCAGCGCCGCCATCGCCGCGGCGTTGGCCTGCGCCCCCGAATGCGGTTGCACRTTCGCGAACCCCGCACCGAACAGSGMSKTSAGSCGGTCGATCGCCAACTGCTCGATSACGTCGACGTGCTCRCACCCCCCGTAATAGCGGCGGCCSGGGTARCCCTCGGCGTACTTGTTGGTCAGCACCGACCCCTGCGCCTGCATCACCGCGAGCGGCGCGAARTTCTCACTGGCGATCATCTCCAGGGTGCCCTGCTGCCGCGCCAACTCGGCCCCGATCGCCGCRTGCACGGCCGGATCGAGATCCACCAACCGCCGAGTCAACGTCGGATTGGAGACGGGTGCGGCTGCGGTGCGGCCGTCAATGTCGAGAGTCAAGAGGTTCGCCCTTCTGAGAGACCAGTGCCGAATTACTGATATATCAAACTGAAGGTAGAGTATGATCAGTAGTGGATCACAGTCAAGGCTCGACCGACATTCCCGGAGACGAATATGAGCATGGCGCAATCGGCGGTAATCGAGATCGCATCTGCGGGCGGCACCAACGCTGAACGCGCGTACGAGATCATCCGCGAACGCCTGGTCATGCTCGATATCCGGCCGGGTGAGCCGATCAACGACGACCGCCTCGCCGAGGAACTCGGTTTCGGCCGCACCCCGGTGCGCGAGGCCCTCAAGCGCCTCGAACGCGAACGCCTCGTCGTCGCCTACCCSCGCCGCGGCACCTTCGCCACCGCCGTCGACATGACCGACCTCGCCGACATCTCCGAGATCCGCAAACGACTCGAACCGACCGCCGCGGCCCGCGCCGCGCGCTCCGCGACCCAGGACGCCCGGGCCCGGCTGGCCGCGCTCGCCGCCGACATCGCCGAGATCGCCGACACCGAGGACCCCCGCGAGGTGCTGCGCAAGGACGTGCACGTGCACCGCGAGATCTACCGGGCCTCGGGCAACCCGCACCTCGAGGACATCCTCGTCAGCCTCGACGCCCACGCCACCCGCATCTGGTGCCTGTTCCTCGACCGACTCCCCGACGTCGCCAGCCACGTCCGCGAGCACATCACTCTTCTGCGGGCGATCGTCGACGGCGACGAGGACACCGCCACGTCGTTGACGCTCGGGCACGTCAGCGGTTTCGAAGCGGCTATCCGAAACCTGCTGTAGGCGCTCCGCGCCCGTGCGCCTTTCTGGTTGTTCCCGCTACCAGAAAGGCGCACGGGCGGCGAAGCCGTAGCCGAGGCCGATCATTTACTACGACTGGTGGAATTCGACATGACTTTTCACGACATCGATTGCAAGGACGCATGGAGGCGACGAGTTCTCCACGTGCGTAAGCAACAGACCATCGACGACAGGGACCGCGCGAGCTGGCGCATCGCCGACCATATCGGGAAGGTGGCGCGGCCGGGACAGGCTGTGGCCGCCTATGTTCCGATGGACAGCGAACCAGGGTCCGTTGCGATGCTGGATGCGCTGGTGGACGCGGGGGTTCAGGTGCTGCTTCCCTTCACCGTCGTGAACAGCCCGCTGTCGTGGGCCCTGTACACCGGACCGGCCGACCTGAGCCCTGCTGCGTTCGGGCTGCGTGAACCAACCGGTCCGGATCTCGGGCCCGGAGGGTTGGCCCGCGCGGATGCGATCATCGTGCCGGCGCTTGCGGTCGACTGTCGGGGAGTCCGATTGGGGCGAGGGGCCGGCTACTACGACCGCAGCCTGGCGATGGTCGACGGCGACGTCCCGTTGATCGCAGTGGTCAATGACGCCGAGCTGGTCGATGCGCTTCCGGACGAGCCGCACGACATCCGGATGACCCATGCCCTCACTCCGTCGGGTGGGTTGCAGGCGCTCGTACCCGCGGAATTCGTCGGGTCCCGCACGTAGGCAGCACACGAGGCGACTTCCGACGCTGCAGGCCGCCGCACATCAGCGGCGGCCTGCAGTCATTTCTGGTTCCGTCGTGAACCGCCGAGTCGAAGTCCGGCAGGCGTTTTCAACGGACTTCCGGCAGACAGGCCAGAATGGTCCAGCTGGCCGGTGGATACGACGCGGCAATCTGCTTGTCCGGGGCGAGGATCCGAAGTATGCCGCCGTCGAGTACGTGAGCGGTGAAACCGGTCGAGTACTCGTCGGTTCTCGGGCCGTGCTGTACTGACAATCGTCTCATCGTGGAATCTTTCGGTAGCTCGTCAGCTGAAGATGACGGTCCTGTGCCCGTGCAGAAGGACGCGGTTCTCGCAGTGCCAGCGCACGGCGCGGGACAATGCCAGTGCTTCGGCATCCTGGCCGACGGTGGCCAGACGTGCGGGGTCGTGGCTGTGATCGATGCGGATGACTTCCTGCTCGATGATGGGACCTTCGTCCAGGTCCGGTGTGACGTAGTGGGCGGTGGCGCCGACCTGCTTGACGCCCCGGTCGAAGGCCTGGTGGTAGGGCTTGGCGCCCTTGAAACCGGGCAGGAAGGAATGATGAATGTTGATCGCGCGGCCGTGGAGCTTGCGGCATGCGTCGTTCGACAGCACCTGCATGTACCGCGCGAGGACGACCAGGTCTGCGTCGTACTCGTCCACGAGGTCGAGGAGCTGCGCCTCGGCCTGCGGCTTCGTCGCGGCCGTCACGGGAATGTGGATGAAAGGCAGGCCGGCCGCTTCGGCCATGGGACGAAGGACCTCGTGGTTGGAGACGACAGCGACCAGCTCTGCTCCGAGATTGCCGGCGCGCCACCGGAAGATGAGGTCGTTGAGGCAATGCCCCATCTTCGAGACCATCACGACAACACGCGGCACGCTGCACCCGTTGAAGCTGAACGTCATGCCGAACTTGTCGGCGACACTGCGAAACTCGCTCGTCAGTCGATCGATGTCGAGATTGCCGGAGGAGACGAACGACGTGCGGAGGAAGAAGGCGTCGTTCTGCGTGTCGTCGAACTGCTGGTGCTCGGCGATGTCGCAGTTCTGCTCGAACAGAAAGGAACTGACGGCGTGGACGATTCCGGGGCGCTGAGCGCTGCTGAGCGTCAAGGTGAAGGTTTCGGTCATGTGCGTCTCCTCGGGGCTGGACGCTGCCGGGCAGCATCGGTGTTCGGGGGATATCGGTTCGGTGCTGTCGCCGCCCCACCTTCCGTTGCCGGCGACGTCAGCATCACATGCGCTCTTCTGGAGTCCCAGTCCTACTAGACTGATATATCAGATTGGTACTAGTATTTCAGGTGTAGAAGAACGGGTCAAGAGTTGGAGAAGGGAAACGCTAGGATGACGCTCATGAGGCTGGAGGCGGTATCAGCGGAGCACGGCGTGACTTCTCTCGCGGACCGCGCCTACACGGCGATCCAGGACAAGCTGATCATGCTCGACATCCGCCCCAACGACGCGATCGTCGAAGGTGACCTCGCCGAACAGCTCGGTGTCGGGCGGACCCCGGTCCGAGAAGCTCTCAAGCGACTCGAAGCGGAACGCCTCGTGGTGTCATTTCCTCGTCGTGGAACCTTCGCGACCGGCGTCGACGTCGCCGACCTCGGCCACATCTCCGAGATCCGAGCCCACCTCGAGCCCGTGGCGGCACGCCGAGCGGCGGAAGGGGCCTCGCCGACTCTTCGCCAGTTGCTCCTCGACATGGCCGACAAGACAGACGAGCTCGACGTTCTCGGAATCGAGCGGCACGAACTGATGCGGTGGGATCTCACCGTGCACCGGACCATATATCGGGCCTCACGCAACCCACACCTCGAAGATGTCCTCGTCCGGTACGACAATCTCGCGACTCGGATCTTCTGCCTCTTTCTCGAACGGCTGCCGTCGGTTCCCCAGCACGTCGGAGAGCACGGAGAACTGTTGCGCGCGATTGCCGGCGGGCAGGCGGACCTCGCTGCGGATATCGCACGCCGGCATGTCACCGGGTTCGAGCAGGCAGTACGCACCATCATCTAGTACCCGGGCCGCGGCGCGGCACCGACAGGATGGTGGGTAATCGGGCGAACCCTCCCCGGAAAGACCGATTACCCACCAAGACTTTCAGCGGCTGCTCTGCAGCCCGACGAGGCTCGCGGCTCGCCTCACGGCGCTCTGGGTCGACGCCGCATCGACGGTGTGATTGAGCAACAGCGCCGTCGTCACCGGTCCCACCCCACCAGGAACCGGGGTCAGCGCACCGGCGCGCCCGTCCACCGAGTCTGCGTCGACGTCGCCGAGGAGTAGCCCGTCGTCGGTGGCAGTCGTACCGACGTCGATCACCACCGCACCATCGCTGATGTGCTCCGCCGTGATCAGTCTCGGAATCCCCACCGCAACGACGACGATATCGGCAGAACGGGTGCCCGCCACCAGATCGGCGGTGTGCCGGTGGCACACGGTCACCGTCGCGTCACGCTGCACGAGCAGATGCGCAACGGGGGTCCCGACGACCGTCGACCGTCCCACCACGGTGGCGGTCTTGCCGCGCAGATCGATTCCGTGGTGGTCGAGCAACGCGAGCACTGCCTGTGCAGTGGCGGGCGCGAAGGCCGGCAGGTGCGCGATCAGCCGACCGAGGCTGACCGGGTTCGTGCCGTCGATGTCCTTGCCGGGATTGATCGCTTCCCGCAGAAGGTCGAGATCGGTGCCGTCCGGTAGCGGGGTCTGCAGGATGATGCCGTGCACATCCGGGTCGTGGCCGAGTTCGACGAGGACGGCGTGAATCTCTTCGGTCGTCGCCTCCGGCCCGAAATCGACGATGTCGCACTCGATTCCGGTGCGTCGGGCGGCGCCGGCGATGGATCGGACGTACCAGGCGGTGGACTCGTCGGCGGTGGCCAGCACGACCGCCAGCTTGGGCCGGATCCCGATCTCGGTGAGCGCGGCCGCCGCGACCGACGCATCGTTGCGGATTGCGGCTGCCAGATCGGAGCCACCCAGAATTCTGGTCATGAGTTCAGTTGCTTTCTCACTTGGGCAGTCACTGCGTCGGCACGGTCGGCGAGTGCGTCGACGCCGGCGGCGCTGTCGATGAGCGATTGTCGGATGGCCGGGTCGGTGATGCCCGGCAGGTTGATCTCGACGTTGACCCGTGCGGTCGTGGCCGCGGCCCGGGCCGCCTCCGTCGCGGCCGCGACGTCACTGACGACATTGCGGTTTGCGACGGGACCGAGTTCTTCGGCGAGCGTGACCACCGCCGCTGCTGCATCGATCACCTCGACGGGAACCCGAGCCGCGTTCACCAGGGCACCTTCGATCGCTGCGGAACGCGCGGCGTTCTCTTCGTCTGTGCCCTTGGGAAGTTTGTAAGCATCGATCACGGACGTGAAGGCGGCCATGTCGTCCTCGGCGAACTGCAACGCCTTGCCCCGCAGCGCATCCGCGCTGGTGCACACCCGCTCGACCAGAGCGGAGTGCTCCGCGTACCGGTCTCCGGTCGTATATCGGGCGACCATTGCCACCAGGGCCGCGGCCTGCCCGACGTGCAGCGCGGCAGTTGCGCCGCCACCCGGCGCGGGAACCCGTGCGGCGAGTGAGTCCAGAAATGAACTGATGGTTTCCTGTTGCATCAGCGTGGTCTTCCTCTTCTGTGGGCGGGCGCTGCAATGACCGAACAGGGTGCCGGCCCACTCGCGGAGCGGGCCGGCACCGGTGTGGTTTATGCTCGGATTTTTTTCATTTCGGGGTCGACGAGGGGTTCGGCGACGATGGTGGCGGGGATGCGGGTGCCGAAGTAGTCGATCTCGACGGTGGTGCCGGTGCCGGCGGTGGCGGGTAGCCAGGCGTAGGCGATGGGGGCGCCGACGGTGTGGCCGTAGGCGGCGCTGGTGACGTAGCCGGCGGGTTGGCCGTCGAGGTAGACGGGTTCGTGGCCCA
>NZ_JBFUHV010000179.1:0-17387 GCF_056402215.1 Rhodococcus sp. P4_B6
GAGCTCCGCCCCCTTCGGCTTGCCGGTCGTCCCGCTCGTGTACAGGACCACCGCTGTGTCCGTTGCCTCGGTCACCTGCAGGACCTCTTCCGCGGGGTGTTCGGCCAATGCGTCAGCCAGGGTAGTTCCCACGCCTGGCTCATCGAGCACTGCGGAGCCAAGGGTGACCAGATGCTCACAGGACTCGACGTCCTGGAATCCGCGCCACGCCTCGTCGTCGAGCCCCAGCACGGTACAGAAGTACGCCGTCGCGCCCGAGTCACGGAGGTGGTAGGCAACCTCCTCCCGCTTGAGCATCGTGTTGAGCGGCACGACGGCTCCACCGGCCTTGAGGATGCCGAAGTAGACAATCGGAAACTCGACAACATTCGCGATCGTCAGGGCAACGCGGTCGCCTGRGCGCAACCCCMGKGAGAGAAGAWAWYGGGCAACACTGTTCGCAGCCGCATCGATYTCACCGAAGGTGAGGGTTCGGTCACCTTCGATGACAGCGGTTCTGCYGGGAGTGCGTCGAGCAGTGTCGGCAAGCATGGTGGCCAGGTTGAGCATGATCCTGCTTTCAGATAATGACGGTGTGACGTTGTGAATGTGGATTGCCGACTCAGGACCAATCCCAGTCGTACTCAGCTCCCACCCGCTTCGCCAACGGCTTGAACATGCGCTCTTCGTAAGTCGCCATCGTGTCGAGGCCGGGAATAGGCGCGAGGTTCAGGATCTCGGCAAGCCGCTCGACGTCGAGTTCAGGTTTCGGCAAGCCCGCAGCAAGCGCGAACCTCTGAAGCTGGTTGGTGAAGCTCTCATTACACGGCGGCTTCCCGAAGTTCACCGGATGCTTCATCGCCTCATCGAGGGCTACGAACTCCACGCCACGCTCGAGGAATGCCTCGAGGATCGGAGCGAGGGTGTCACGAGAGATCGTGGTGCCGTGTACRAGCCAGATGAGRGGCGCGTCGGCACCGAACAGGGTRTGCGCGGTGTCCGCGTGCTKGTAGAGCATGTCAACMGCGGTCGACACGTGCAGGTCGCGTACCTGCTTCTGCACGTCCTTGTCGCCTAGGGTCATCGCGCGGAAGTAMGGCATGATGAACGCGAAATCACTGAACCAACTGGTGATCGGSGCAGTGCGGTAGCCGAGATCWGCGAGGTAGTTCTCGACTTCCCCTCGACGTCGTTCGGATCCTGAYGACATGTCCATGGGGTACCGGAAGTACTTCGACGGTGCGGCGTCGATCAGATGACCGATGTACTTCTCGGCCGTCTCAAAATCGCGTCGGAATGCCGCGTCGGGCATCCAGCGCARTGGAGCGTGCTGGTGAGTGTGGTTACCCAGGTGATGGCCYGCTTCGGCCCACGCCTCGAAGGCCTCGATTTGCTCTGGCTCGTTCTCGAGCCGGTAYGTGTGAGAGAAGCCGTAGGTGCCCTTGAGTCCGTAGTCGTTCAGCGTTTTCGCCACRGAMCGCGTGATGTCGGTGGGAGTCGTGTCGTCCGGCATGGGAACGCCGTCCCACAGGAYGAAGTCATCGATCGTGACCGCAATCTTAAGAGGTCGGTCGGCGCGTGTGTCATTCATTGCGTTGACTCCGGATCTACCAGGAGGGCTCCTCGGCGCGAAGCCCATTTGTCACCGACCCTATGAAGTGATGGACATCACGTCTTGGCTGTTTGCGCGCACCTGCTTTCCTCAGGCGCATCGCATTCGGCATCGAGATGCGCGCTGTGCGCGCTCTTCGAATCCCGTGCGCATAGGGCCAAGTTTCGCCTTGTCATGACTTCTACCGTCGTTGGTGACGAAGGAGTAGCACACCGTGAATTCATCACAACAGATCGTCCTCGCGCAGCGCCCCCACGGGCACGTGAGCTTGGAGGACTTCCGCGTGGAGGACGTCGCCCTGCCCGAACTCGAGGCTGGCGACGTCGCACTCGAGACGCTCTTCATCTCGATCGATCCGGCCATCAGGGGCTGGCTCGACGACCGACCGAGTTATCTTCCGCCAGTCGCAATCGGAGAGCCAGTTCGCGCTTTCGGACTGGCACGCGTGACCGCCTCACGCAACAGCAACTTCACCTCGGGCGACATCGTTCGTGGCTTTGTCGGCTGGCAACGGCACCAGATCGTCAGCTCGCCCGGCACTGACTGGGACCGGATCGCATCACGCGAGGTCGTTCCCTTGGAGCACTACCTTGGCGTCCTCGGGATGACGGGCCTGACCGCGTGGGCCGGAGTGTGCGACATCCTGCGGCCGGAACCAGGGCACACCGTCTTGATCTCCGGCGCCTCCGGCGCAGTCGGAAGCGTGGCAGTCCAGCTCGCGAAGCAGGCGGGCGCACAGGTTGTCGGCATCGCAGGAGGCGCCGAGAAGTGCTCGATGGTGGCTCGACTGGGCGCCGACGCCGTCGTCGACCGCAAGGCCCCTGATTGGCAGGACCAGCTCGAGGCGGCAACACCGAACGGCATCGACCGCCTCTTCGAAAACTCGGGGGGCCCGATGTTCGAGGCATCGATCGCCCGGCTGAACAACCACGCACACATCGCGTTGTGTGGCCTGATCGACGGCTACAACTTGACCGAACGACCATCCGGCCCAAAAAATTTCGGACAGCTTCTCACCAAGCGAATCCTCACACAGGGATTCGTCGTGCTCGACTACATGGACCGCGCGGCAGAGGTTGAAGCCACGCTCGCCGAACTCATCAGTTCCGGACAGTTGGAGGCCGTGCAATCGGTATTGCCCGGATTCGAGCAGCTGCCGGCCGCCTTCGCGGACTCGTTCTCCCACGGCCAACCAGGCAAGCTCATCATCGATCTGACTGCGTAGCCCGCCTCTGAAGCCACCTCAGTCGGAGGTTCGTATCCCGTCACCGCGCGGCCGGGATACAGCCTCCGACGCATGCACGCGGTATCCGGCCGACTTTTGCCTGGGAGCTGGTGGAGTCCCTGGGAGCTGTATGCATTAAGGGCAGTCGAGTGCGCCAGACCTTGTGTTTGAACGCGCTGCGGAGGGCGACGGCACCGGAAGTGGCGTTCAGCGATTGTGCATGTCCAACAAGTTGTGCGTCAACGAGCCAAATCAGGACATCGCGGCTAGCGCGGGTCGCGATGCGGTGTTGTGCAGGCAGGCCACCCCGGGAGCCAGCGGGACCGAATCGTCGACCAGGTCCCGATCCGGGTCCGCCACCCGCAACAACGCCACCGAAATGAGTACCGCCCGCACGCTGCCCAGCGGCTGGCCGTACACCGGACCAGGCGCCAGCGCCCCGCAGCCGCGATACCGATGCCGTCCTGGGCGCGCGCTCCGCACCAGGACTAACGGCCGAGCGGCGTCTTCCTATTCGGAACCGCCACTCGACACCGAACGCTCACTCTGCCACAGCACGCCACTCGTCCGTGCGCTCAGGCGTTGCCTGCGCCAGTGCCTTCAACGTCGCCTCCCGATCAAAATCCTTGCCGTAAACCGGGGTTCCCGGCTGCTGACGCCAGGAATCTTCGACGGTGCCCGCGTCGACAGGGTCAAAGCCGAGCTGATTGATCAGATCGAATACCACCTGCTTCTGCAATGCGTCGTCGCCGGCCACGGGGATCGCGATCCGTCCGCTCGACCCTTCCGGTAGGCCCTTCTCGAGAAGGTGCTTCCACCAGATTCCATTGAATGCCTTGAACACCGGCACTCCGAGATGTTCTTGCACCCATTCACTTTCTACCTGACCGTCTTCGATGGCGGCGATCAATCCGTCTCGCTGCTGCGGGTAATAGTTGTTGGTCTCGATCACCGGAGCACCATCGGCAGCGCCGGCGAGGATCCCGGCGGGAAGGTCCACGACGTTCTTCTGCGGGATGCTCACGATCACCAGGTCTGCACCCTCGGCGGCTTCGGTGTTCAGTACCGCCTTTGCGCCGGTCTCCGCCTCGAGGTCTGCGAGGGTGTCGGGTGTCCGAGAGTTCGACACGCGCACATCGTGACCGAGCGCAGTCAGCCTGCGTGTCAGCGTGCCACCGATCTGACCAGCTCCGATGATTCCGATGCGCATATCTCTTGTGCTCCTTCGTCGAGTGCCGCGACACTTCGCCACTGCTGTATGCGTCAACAACGGACACCGTCGGATAGTTCCGCGTGGGCGCATTCAGCTCGAACTGATTCAAATACTGGACAGTTCGACTCAGACGGCCGACGGTCCGCTTTCTCGGTCCTTCGTGGGTGAGTGGACTACCCCGATTGCGGCACGGATCGCGCTGTGCATCGTGAGCTGCTCTTGGAACTCGCGTTGTGGCGGTGGGAGCCCTACTCGCCGCGCCACGTGCGTGAGCATCGCGGACCCCGGCGCCGGACGCCGTGTGCCGCGTGCCCAACCGGTTCGCCCACGTGCGTCGCAGCGTCAGGTGATGGTGTAGCCGAGCTGATAGGCCGCGCTGTCGATCGGCCCGGACAACCCGGGATGCGACAACGGCAGCGACAACGCCGGCAGCGCAGGAAACGCGTCGGCGGCGCGTTCGGTGATCGCGATGCAGACACCGCCGGCGAACCGGCCGCGGTAGGCGATCCCATCGAGATCGTCATGGGCCCGGTGAATGGTGCGGGCCCAGTGCTGGGTTCGGCCGTGCGCGGCGGAGTCGAGGGCGTGGTTGCCGCCGACCCGGGTCASCCACGCCCCCTCCCCGATGCCGGACACATCGAGCAGTCTCAGCGGGCGGGTGAATCGCAGCCCGGTCAGATACGGGTCGCCGCGGTGCCGGTCGATCACCCGGGCGCTCTGAAACGCCTCGGCCAACCCGCCGCGAGGACTGACGGCGCCGTACCAGATGCCGTAACCGGGACGCGCCACCGACCGTGGAGATCCGACTACGAGCCGTCCCCGAGGTGCGTGACGGCGCACGCATCGTCGACGTACCCGAACGGTTCGAGGTCTCCTGACAAACTGTCACGACAGGCGCAAACAGTACGAAGCCGGAGGTCTGGACGGACTGTCCAAGATCGCCGCCGTCCCCATTCGTTCCCAAGACGCCCCTGTACCGCTCACCCCTGTTCGGGCTCCCGTCTCAACCGCAGCCTGCACGCCCACATCAAACTTGATTGAGCTCGAACGATCAGAGTTCTTCGCGTCGGGTCTGGTCAACGAACCAGGCCGCGATCTGTGCTCGTGAGGTGAATCCGAGCTTGGTCAGGATGTGTTCTACGTGGCCTTGGGCGGTACGGTCCGAGATGACGAGACTGGCGGCGATCGCCCTGTTGGTCAATCCCTTGGCTACAAGGTCGGCGACCTGCCATTCACGTTTGGTCAGGTTCGTCGCGGTACCAGCGGGCGGCGTCGTGCCCCTGGGCGGCTCGCTCAGGGCATAAACAATGGCACCTTGAATTCCGAGCGTCCGCCCTTCCCGGTGGGCGGCCTGAAAGGCGCGCTCACCGAGCGCATGGCGAATCCGGCGCTTGTTCTCTTCATGGTGGACGAGGAGGTGAGGGAACATCACCGTCGAGCTGCCCACGGTGTGCCCCAATTCCTCGGCGGCACCCATAAGGACCGCAGCACGCTTTGCACGGCGCTCGTCACAGAGCCACGCGAGGGATTCCAGACACACGGTGACGGTAATTTGATCGTCCGCCAGTCGGCCGAGCCGCAAACTCTGTTCAAACAAGCGGGCGGCACGATTTGAATCTCCCTGCTGCCACACCCCAACGCCCATGGACCACAACGAATACGAGCGATATATCGACTCGCCCAGGTTTTCCGTCATCGCGATTACCTTCTCATGACATGCCATCGCCCGCGGAATGTCCTCACGCAGTCCGTATGCCAAACCCAGCAGGTACAGAACTGCAACCTTCCGATGGTCATCGTTCAGTGTCGCGTAAATATTGCGGGCTTCTTCCAGAAGTCCGCTCGCGCGCTGAAGGTCGCTGTTGTTGATCGCGAGTAGTCCTTCGGCTTGGGCGACGAGTGCATGCGTCATCGGATCGTCGATTTGCTCAGCCACGGATCGCCCCTCCTCGACCAGGGCGGTCGCCGCGGGGATGTCGCCCTGCAGTTCGGACAGCACACTGCTGTAGTACAGGGCTTTTACGCGTGTAGCGGTGGACTTCCGGGGATGGCAGGCTAGGGCGCGGTCGAGCCAGTACCGTCCCTCGGTTAGCATGCCGCGGGTAAGCCAGAAGGGATAGAGCGCGGCTGCGATCCGCAGCCCGGCCTCGGTGTCGGTATCGCCAGCCTCGGACAGGCACAGCGTCATCGCCTCACGGAGATTCGACTGCTCGCGCCCGAGACGTGCGATCCATTTCAACTGCTGGGAACTGACCCACTCCGCCTCCGCTGTCAGTGCCAGCTTCTCGTACCAATCCCGGTGCCGCCAGCGCAACGCCTGGTAGTCGCCGGACTGCTCTGCTTTGTGTCGGCCGTAGTCACGCACCGTCTCGAGAAGGCGGAAACGGACCACTCCGCCCGGAGCGTCCCTGATCAGGATCGACTTGTCRACTAACGCCGTCAGCATGTCGAGCAGATCCTCAGGAGCCACCTCTCCCTCGCAAATGCCCTCCGCCGCATCCAATTCGAAGGTTCCGGCGAATACCGACAAGCGTTCCCACAGCCGCTGTTCCGGGGAACTGCACAGGTCGTAACTCCAGTCCATTGACAACCGCAGCGTCTGTTGGCGCCTCGGCGCTCCACGACTTCCCAGGGTCAGCAGTTTGTACCGGTCATTCAGTCGTTCGGCGATTTGATCGGCGGACATCGCCCGCAACCGCGCGGCCGCCAACTCGATCGGCAGGGGTAGGCCTTCAAGTGCACGGCAGATGTGCGCTACCGTAATCCGGTTGTCCTCGGTCAACTCGAACCCGGACACCGCGGCGGCGGCACGTTCCATGAACAGCGTCACGGCGTCGTACTGGGGAAGCCCGCGCAGGGACGACTCATCGTCCGTGTCGGGAATCGTCAGCGGCGGTACGCGCAGCACAGCTTCCCCTTCGATACCGAGGGCCTCCCGGCTCGTGGCCAAAATCCGAAGCTCGGGACAGGTCCGAAGCAGTTTCCCGGCGAGCGTGGCGACTGCATCCACCAAACGCTCACAGTTGTCGAGAACGAGCAGAAGGTTGCGTGTGGCGAGGTACTCCGCAATTACGCGTTCAAGTGGTCGTGCCGACCGATCGCGTATGCCGACCGCCGCAGCGACCGCATCCACGAGCAGTGACCGCTCGTTCAGTTCACCAAGCTCGACCAGTCTCACACCGCCGGTGAACCCGCGCCGCGCCTCCGTCGCAACGCGTAGCGCGAGGCGCGTTTTGCCGACCCCGCCGATCCCAGTCAACGTGACCAGACGGTAAGTAGACAATTTCGCCTTTGCGTCGGTCAGCTCGCGACGGCGGCCTACGAAGCTAGTGAGGTCCAAGGGAAGATCTCCCGCCGCTCCCCGTGTTGACGGCGGGATCGCATTGTGGAGCAGGCCGGCAGTGGAGCGGCGACGGGCTCTTGGTAGGTCTTGTTCGGAGCGCTTCGCGCCTGGTTCGGCGAGCAGGTCCATCTCTTCGACCGGAAAATCGTGAGCGAGCTGACTCTGGCGTAATTCGTCACCGAACTGCGCCGCGCTGAGGGGACGCTCCCGAGGATCTTCTGACATCGCGTGTTCGATGGCCGCGCTGACATCATCCGGAATTCCCTGCTCACGGAGATCTGGTACAGGTTGGGTGGTGATGCGGAGGAACTGTGCGACTACTTGCTCGCCGCTGTGACGTTCAAAAGCTGCGTGCCCTGTCACGGCCGAGAACAAGGTCGCGCCGAGACTGTAGATGTCGGAGGCCGCGCTGGGCGGCTCCTCTCCCTTGAGGACCTCGGGGGCTGTGAAAGCCGGGGATCCGGTGATAATGCCCGTCGAGGTCTCGAATCCCCCAGCAAAATGCGCGATGCCGAAGTCAGTCAGGGCCGGCTCGTCGTAGTCGGTGATCAGGATATTCCCCGGCTTTACGTCTCGATGGAGGATGCCGAGACGGTGGGCGGTCTCGAGCGCGCCGGCCAACTTCACTCCGAATCGCAGAGCCTCGTCTAATTCAAGTCGGCCCTGCCGGCGGATTCGGGTGTCCAACGATCCGTGCGAGTGGTATTGCATCACGATGTAGGGCCGACCACTGGTTGTGGTTCCAATGTGGAGCACGTTAGCGATGTTCGGGTGACCCGTAAGGCGGCCCATCGCCCGCTGTTCTCGAAAGAACCGTGCCCGGTTGTCTTCGTCCAGGTTGGCGGTGAGGACCTTCACCGCGACAGTGCGGTCCAGCGAGGGCTGCCCGCAACGGTAGACAAGACCGAAGCCGCCATGTCCGATTGCATGGACCTCCGCAAACCCTGCCGTGGTCAACTCCGCGACGACGGCGGACGCCACGTCACGCTGAGTCTCGAGCGGATCACCATTTGCCATGCGCAGCTGGCGATTCACTCGATCCGACGGTCTCCCGAAGACACAGCATTTCCTTGTCCCTCAATGATGTGCACTCAGGGTAGCTCCACCTGGCATCGAGTCGGGCACTTATGTTGATCAAATCATCGATACCGACCGTCTGGTTCCGTTGCAGTCGCCAGGGGAAGCCCTGTCACCACGATGCCCGAAACGGCCAGACTGGACTGGGAGTAGACCACGGCCAGCGATGCGCGAGAGATGGCCTTGACACCAATGGGTGCGCTCGCGCTCAGGCCACTCTGACCTCTCGATCGCCGGTTCTTCTCGCGTGATCACTGTGGGGCAGATCTCGACGATCGCCCCCCGATGAGATTGTCGGCGCACACGGTCCGCATTTCCGATCCAGCCGGGTAGGCCAAACGATCGATCGGTCGGTCGACTGATGCGCAAGGCCCTGCACGAGCCTGTGCACGCAGTCAACCTGGGCTTTAACTCGCGGTAGGTGCGCACTCTGTTGATCAGGACGTTTGATTCGAAGACCGCTTACCGCGAGACTCACCGTCTCCGTCTCCACTGAGGTTCCTGTGTGTAGACCATGCAATCGCGGCGGATAAACCCTGTACAACAATCTATTTCGAGATGCAGACCGATATGCCTCCCTGGCGTGAGCGACGCATCCGATACTTGGCTATCTGGCCGCAAAGCTTCGCCGCCTCCACCGGGAGCGAGACGGGATGAGAAGATTATGCTGTGCAGTTCCGGCAGCTCGAGTACCTCGTCGTTCTCTCGCGCGAGAAGCACTTCACTCGCGCAGCGGATGCATGTGCTGTCTCTCAACCGGCCTTGTCGGAGGCGATCCGCAAACTGGAGATCGAACTCGATCTGCCGCTGATCGTTCGAGGCCACAAGTTCGAAGGCCTCACAGTGGAGGGCGAGCAGATCGTACGTTGGGCTCAAAGAATTCTTGCCAACCAGGAATCACTCCTGCACGAGGCCGCCAGCCTACGGTCGGGCGTCACCGGCACCCTCCGAATAGGGGTCATTCCCACCGCATCCGCGACAGTCGCCGACCTGTCGAGCCCATTGTGTGTGAGGCACCCCCTCATCACGGTGCGTCTCACCGAAGACCTGTCTTCGAGCGAAATCACAGCTCGGCTCGATCGCTTCGAGCTCGACGGCGGCATCACCTACCTCGACGACGACATCGCCCTGCGCTACCACGCTTTCCCGCTCTATCGCGAGCGATACGCACTATTGACCGCCGACGATCCGACCCGCCCGCGCCGCGCCGACATCTCCTGGCGCGAAGCGTCGACGTTGCCGATGTGCACTTTGCCGTCGATCATGCGCGGCAGGCGCATCCTCGACGACTATTTCGCCGACGACGGAGCAGTCCACACCGCACAAGTCGAAACCGATTCCATCGCTTCCCTCTATGCCCACGTCAAGACCGGGCAGTGGGCCGCCGTGGTACCTCAGGTGTGGTTCAAAGTATTCGGTGAACCACCTGGCCTCCGGTCCACTCCACTCATCGAAGGTCGCACAGCTCCAGTGGTCGGGTTGATCACCCGCGCAGAAGACCCGTCGTCCCTCCTCATTCAGGCTCTTGAAGCGACGGCTTCGGTCCTCGACCAGACATCATCGGCGACGCCTATCGACCAGTAGGACGGGCATCTTGGACACCACCCATATCCGTGGTGCACCCTCGACCGACTGTCTGTAAACCTGGGGAAGGCTGCACTGCTGATGGCTCGTCGAGACGACTACGAATACGACGAGCACAGCATCGTCGTGACGAAGAACAAGCAGTACGCCGCAGGCGTACCGGCGGTGCTCGTATCACTTCAACGCGGCATGTCACAGATGGGTGCGACGCGCACCGCTGCCTCTCTCGCCAAACTCAATCAGCGCAAAGGTTTCGACTGTCCCGGCTGCGCCTGGCCGGAAACACCCGGCCACCGCAAGCACGCCGAATTCTGCGAGAACGGCGCCAAGGCCGTCGCCGAAGAAGCCACCAAGCGGACCGTCGGCCCAGACTTCTTCGCCACGCACTCCGTTGACGATCTCCTCGGCCGCACCGAGTACTGGCTCGGGCAGCAGGGACGCCTCACCCACCCGATGGTGCTACGCCCAGGCACCACACACTACGAACCAATCGAATGGGATGACGCGAACCGCATCATCGCAGACGAACTGAACGCGCTGGGTAGCCCACATGAGGCGATCTTCTACACCTCCGGCCGAACGTCTAATGAAGCAGCGTTCCTCTACCAGTTACTGATTCGCTCGTTCGGCACCAACAACCTGCCCGACTGTTCGAACATGTGTCACGAATCGTCCGGCAGCGCACTGACCGCCTCGATCGGCATCGGCAAAGGATCGGTATCCGTTCCGGATATCGAGAATGCCGACCTCATTCTCATCGCCGGCCAGAACCCGGGCACCAACCATCCACGCATGCTCTCCACACTCGAAAAAGCCAAATCCAACGGCGCCCGGGTTATCGCCATCAACCCGCTCCCCGAAGCCGGACTACTGCGGTTCAAAGACCCACAGAAGGTTCATGGTGTCATCGGCGACGGAGCCGCGATCTCCGACGACTTCCTGCAGATCCGCATCGGCGGCGACATGGCCCTCTTCCAGGGGTTGGCCAAACTGCTCGTCGCCGCCGAGGACGCCGCACCAGGCACCGTCCTCGACCGCCCCTTCATCGACCGCCACACCGCGGGGTTCGACGCATGGCTCGATCACATCCGCAGAGTCGATCTCGACACGGTCGTCGACGCCACCGGCCTGACAATCGAACAACTCCACGACACAGCCCAGGCTCTGATCGAGTCGAACGCCACCATCATCTGCTGGGCGATGGGGCTGACCCAGCAAACACACGGTGTGGCCACGATCGAAGAAGCAGTGAACCTGCTGCTGATGCGCGGCATGATCGGCAAACCCGGAGCCGGGGTATGCCCCGTCCGCGGGCACTCCAACGTCCAAGGCGACCGCACCATGGGCATCTGGGAGAAGATGCCAGAATCGTTCCTCGCCGCCCTCGACACCGAATTTGACATCACCTCACCACGAGAACACGGCCTCGACGCCGTCGACTCCATCCGCGCCATGCGACAACGGCGAGCCTCGGTGTTCATGGCAATGGGTGGCAATTTCGTGTCCGCCACGCCCGACACCGACGTCACAGAGGCCGCCCTCCGGAACTGTTCGCTGACCGTCCAGGTGTCCACAAAACTCAACCGGAGCCATCTCGTTCACGGCCGCACCGCACTCATTCTGCCGTCGCTCGGCCGCACCGACAAGGACGTCCAGGCGACTGGCAAGCAGTTCGTGACCGTCGAGGATTCGATGTCGATGGTCCACCGTTCCCGCGGAAGTCTCACCCCGTCGGGTATCCACATGCGCTCCGAAGTCGCCATCGTCTGCGGCATCGCCGAGACGCTGTTCGGCCCCGGCCATCCCGTGCCGTGGACATCGTTCACCGCCGACTACGACCTCATCCGGGACGCGATCTCACGCGTCGTGCCCGGCTTTGAGGGCTTCAACACCAAGGTCCGACAGAAAGAAGGGTTCGGACTCCCCCACCCGCCGCGAGACTCACGCACGTTCCAGACGAAGACTGGGAAAGCGAACTTTGCCGTCAACGACCTCGTGTGGCTACCTGTTCCGCCTGGCCGACTCATGTTGCAGACCATGCGAAGTCACGACCAGTACAACACCACCATCTACGGTCTCGACGACCGCTACCGCGGCGTCAAAGGCGGCCGGCGAGTTCTGTTCGTCAACACCCGCGACATCAAGAAACTCGGATACCGAGACGGCGACCACGTCGACTTGATTTCCGAATGGAAGAACCGGAGCGGGTCCATCGAAGAACGACGAGCCGACAACTTCCGACTCGTCGCCTACCCCACGCCTGTCGGCAACGCCGCCGCCTACTACCCCGAAACCAACCCCCTCATTCCCCTCGACCACGTCGCAGACAAATCCAACACACCCGTCAGCAAAGCCGTCCTGATTCGGCTCGAGCACCGACCCTGATGGGACGCATCACCACCCGCCGCCCCATCGTGCGCGTGCGTGGACCGAACTCCACATCTCGGCCCGACACACTCGTTGTCGAGGAACCACTCGAAATCCGCGTCGGAGCCTCCCCGCTCGCGGTCACGATGCGCACCCCGGGCCACGATGTCGAACTCGCGCACGGCTTCCTCCTCACTGAAGGAGTCATCAACAGCGGTGACGACGTCGCTTCTGYCCGCTACTGCGACGGAGTGGACGACAACGGCCTCAACACCTACAACGTCCTCGACATCACCCTCACCGAGGGCATCCCCCCACCTCAACCCGGTGTCGAACGCAACTTCTACACAACCTCCTCATGCGGAGTATGTGGGAAAGCATCGCTCGACGCCGTTCGCCTCGCGACGGTCCATTTCCCAGCCGAGGACACCACCACGGTGCATGTCGATGTTCTGGCGACGCTGCCCGACCGGCTACGCCAGTCGCAGAAAGTATTCGACAGCACCGGTGGCTTACATGCAGCCGCACTTTTCGATCAGTACGGGCAGTTACTCGCCCTCCGCGAAGATATCGGCCGACACAATGCCGTCGACAAGGTCGTCGGCTGGGCAATCGCTCAACACCGCATCCCCTGCAGGGGCAGCATCCTCATGGTCAGCGGTCGCGCCTCGTTCGAACTCGCCCAAAAGGCCGCAATGGCAGGCATACCCATACTTGCCGCTGTCTCCGCGCCGTCGTCACTCGCTGTCGACCTCGCAGACGAAACAGGACTAACACTCGTGGGGTTTCTTCGCGGCCAGAACATGAACCTCTACACCCACACCCATCGGGTAGTGCAGGGCTGACCACGTGAAATGCACGGGCCCGCGGGCTTCGGCCGCGAGTTCTGCGCGGAGAGGCGCGGCAAGGTCAACTGCGCCGATGTTGGACAGGTGTCGTGGGCCCCAGGAGACGAACCGGTCAAACGTGTACTCGACCCAGGGGCCGTGCCGTCGTACACAACTGGCTTCGGCGAGCTCCGCGAGTATCCTGTGGACGCATGTCGTCATGCGAACGCGTCGAGGGTCGGCACTCGTGGGCATTCCGATCACTTCGGCGACGCTGACATCCGTCCTCGCCTTCCACCAGCGTTTCGAGTACCGACAATCCTCTCGTGTTACTCCCTCGCGTTTTCAGACATAAGCGGTATGGGGCAGACAGCGCAGCCTCCGAAGGAGACGCGGAGTCTGTTCACCTTTGTTGCATAGCTAATCTGCGAATTGGCCGGTGCGCGCACAGCGAAGTATTGCAGATGACCTCGGTCCGTAGCGCCGGTGTGGCGGCGAAATCTTATCGGGTTAGCGGACTGTAGAACACCAAGCCGTTGCCGTTATTGTCGTAGCCCACTGCACGGCGTTCATGTCCGTCGTCATACGGGCCTCCCACAATGCCACCACCGCTGGCTTCTATGGCCTTCGCCGCAGTGTCGACATCGACTGTCCTAATGCCGACGACAACCTGCCCGGGTATGGGATGGTCCACCGCAGTCGCCAACGCGACAGTGACAGTCCCTCCATCGAGGGCCGCGAAGTGGTCCCCGTCGCGGAACTTCAACGGCATTCCCAGGGTCTCGCAGTAAAACCGGATCGATTCGTCCAAGTTGTCGGTCGACAGGACGATCATTCGCACTTCATGCTCGCTCAACGGTGCCTCCCATGTAATTCTCGGTCATTCCGGGCCTTGTGACGGAGTCAGGCAGGGTCGGGCCGGCACGCACCCCGCCGTTACTGAGACAGATGGTCATCACCGTGTGCCCGGCTTCAACCGCAGCCGGTACGACAAATCCTGCGCATGAGCGACGACTATTGCGCTCACCAACACCGAGTTCGACACCCTTCCTTCATCTTCCGCCCCCGATGCCGTAACGGTGCCTTCCTAGCGTCGTCTCACCCCGAACAGCATGTGGTCCACAAGCGTGCCCGCAGCCTGGGCGGCCCGAGTGTGGTCGCCGGCGGCGATGTGCTCGATCAATGCAGTGTGGACGACTTCATGCCCCGGGATGTCTGCGGTGGCCTCGACACTGGCCGCGACGGCTTCAATTAAGCCCTGGTATAACTCAATCAAGATCGTGTTATGCGAGCAGCGCACCACGGCCAAGTGAAACTCGGCGTCGGCGGCGGCAGCCTCATCGAGGGGTCCGCCTGCAACGTGATGGCTCTTCGCCAACAGTGCGCGCAGTTCGGCTAGTTCTTCGTCGGTGCGATTACTCGCGGCGAGCCTGGCGCCTTCGACCTCCAGTCCACGCCGAACCTGCAGAATCTCTTCCAGCTCGGTGCCGCACAGCCGCCCCAGCGCCCCGGACACCTCGCTGGTGGCGCGGACATAGGTCCCGTCGCCCTGCCGAACCTCGAGGATTCCTGCATGAGCTAGACCGCGGACCGCCTCACGCACCGTATTGCGGCCGACACCAAGAGTCTGTACGAGTTCTGTTTCATTCGGGATGCGTTGCCCGACTGGCCAGTCCCCCTTTGTGATTCCCACTCTGATCTGCGCGATGACTTGGTCGACTAGACCGGCTCGTCGAACGGTGCTCAACACCACACAAACAACCTTTCATCCAATGATGGGATGTATGCAACGATACCAAAAATGAGGCCGATGCAGCGAATAAAGCGACAAAATGACTACGCCGACAACGTGGCGCTGGAGATCGACGGTGCGATCGAGATGCGGGCGAGCCCCGTGCCCGCGCTGGCTGGCGGCACCTTGCTTGCCATAGCCGTCATCCTCACGGCGTTAAACCTGCGGTCCGCGGTGACGAGCGTGGCCCCACTACTGGGCGACATGCAACAGGACTTAGCCGTTTCGGCGGCCTGGGCAGGCGTGCTCACCACTTTGCCTGTCTTATGCTTCGCTGCCGCAGGCTTGGCAGCCCCGAGGCTGGCTACCCATCTCGGGTTGGGTCGCGCGATCTCGTGCTCTCTTGTCATGATTACAGTCGGTCTCGCCGTGAGGGCCCTCGACGGGCCGGCCTTGGTTCTTGGAGCGAGCCTCGTGGCCTGCGCCGGCATTGCGTTGGTGAATGTGCTGATCCCAGTCGTTATCAAGGGTTCGTTTCCGGCCAAGATCGGCCTGATGACAGGGATCTACACCGCAGCCCTTCAAGGCGGCGCAGCAATAGGCTCGGCGCTGACCCCGGGTCTGGAACAACCGCTGGGCGGATGGCGGCCTGCCCTGGCGATTTGGGCCGCACTTGCAGTCACCGCCCTAGTGGTGTGGGTACTGGCGGCGCGGCGACACGGTGCTACGTGGGTACAAGCTCAAGTGTCTGAGACGCGCCGATCGCTCCTTCGCAACCGGTTAGCTTGGACCGTCACGCTGTTCTTCGGCAGTCAATCATTCATGGCATACATCGTAATGGGTTGGTTGCCACAGGTTTTTATTGATGCAGGCGTGCCAAAACTGCAGGCTGGGATAATCGTGGGGATGTCGGCATTGATCGGCGTTCCAATTGCATTAGTGATCGCCCCTCTAGCCGCGCGCAAACGCAGCCAGAGTGCGTGGATCGTCGGCCTCAGCACGGTCGGCGTGATTGGCGCGGTGGGGGCCATGGTCGCCCCGGCCTCCCATCCACTGATCTGGAGCATTGCCATCGGTGTCGGACAGAGCGTCTTTGCACTGGCTCTCACTGTCATCGCCCTCCGGACGAAGACTACGGGAGAAACGGTTCAGCTATCAGGAATGGCTCAAGGATTCGGGTACTTGATCGCCAGCGCGGGCCCCCTGTTCTTCGGGCTTCTCCATGAGCTGACGCATCGATGGACCGCTTCTTGGATCCTGTTTCTTGCGGTGTGCACCGTTCAAATCGTCACCGGCGCCTTGGCCGGACGTAACCGGTACGTCTGACCCGTGCCGCCCGCGGCCGCTTGCCGTGTCGGATCTCGCTCAGGACTGCGTCGGGCGGTCAACGAGGGCGAGTTCGTAAAGCAAGCCGTCGCGGGCGGTCGTCAGTAGGTCCGCATGCACGTAGCCGTGCGCCCCGCCCGGAGTAGCTTCATCGAACGTTGGATAAGGCCCGGGCTCGATGCGCATTGGATTAAGCCAGAGTTGAATGGCGCCGGCGTGAACCCCAGGGGCGCCTCTCGCAGCGTGCGGGACACCGCAGTAAATCTCCGGTTTCGGCATGGGCATTCTCGGCGCAGGATGGTGTCCACAAAGCCGGTGATCGTCTCCGCGGCGACGTACGCGCGTGGAGCCGGACTGGCGCTCACTCACCAAGACTGACCATGGCAGCGGACTACCCATACCGGGTCCGCCCCTAGGCGGTCGCACCGTCCTCGTCGACGTCGCCCGGGGCCGAAGGTGTAATAGTTTGCCCTGAAGACGACGTCGCCTTCTGGCGCCGCACCACCACGTTTACCGGTCCGGCCAGACACTTCCGCACGGAAGGGCGCGAATCCCGTCATTGCGCGACACCCGGGCGGGCCCTATGAAGTCGTTCCGTTGCAAATGCCGCATTGAGGATCAACCAGCTGCCTAGACTGATTGTGCAACAGCACATTTGAAACTTCGAGGTCGAGACTGAAGCGGCCGACACAGGCGGAAGCCGCCTTCGCCCGATCGACGACGATCAAACGCCAAACCCCGTTCAATCAGGATATCTAATTGAACGGGGATCGACTCACAGCCCAGTACCCGCTGCTATCGCGACGTTTCGTAGGCACCTTATCAATCCGGGTGGGTCCGACCTCACTCGGCTCGAGGCGAGATCAATGCCTGAACCGCCGCAGTCGACATTGTCTTGACGATCGACTCCTGGTCAAGCCCTTTGTTGAGGGTGGGTACGGTATTCAACATCGAGAACACCGCCTGCGTGAGCAGGCGCACCTCCGGATCCGACAGCTCGGGCCGCAGCGACGAGACTGTCGAAATCCACTCCTCGGCGTACATATTCATCGCTCGTCGGATGCGCCGACGATCCGTTTCGGGAAACGCGTGCTCGTTCTTG
>NZ_JBFUHV010000180.1:0-17305 GCF_056402215.1 Rhodococcus sp. P4_B6
CCTTTCCGGTACCCACCGCTACCGGAAAGGCGCACGAGCGCCKAAGGCGCCTTACGGCAGAGGTCCGCCCGCGGCGATCGCCGACAGGGTGGCGAACTCGTCGGCCTTCAGTGACGCGCCGCCCACGAGGGCGCCGTCCACATCCGTCTGACCGACGATCTCGCCGACGTTCTTCGCGTTGACGCTGCCGCCGTACAGAACACGGACACCGGACGCGACGTCCGGCGAGGCCAGCTCGCCGAGCGTGGCGCGGATCGCGGCGCAGACTTCCTGCGCGTCCGCGGCACTGGCCACCCGGCCGGTGCCGATGGCCCACACCGGCTCGTACGCGATGACGACCTTGGCGACGTCATCGGCGGACAGTCCGGCGAGGGAGCCCCGCAACTGCTCGACGTTGTAGGCCACGTGCTCGCCTGCCTCGCGGATATCGAGGCCCTCACCGATGCAGACGATCGGAGTGAGCCCGTTCTTCAGCGCGGCCTTGGTCTTGGCCAGCACGGTGTCGTTGTCCTCACCGTGCAGGGTCCGGCGCTCCGAGTGCCCGACGACGACGAACGTGCAGCCCAGCTTGGCCAGCATGGATCCGCTGATCTCGCCGGTGTACGCGCCCGAATCCTGGGCCGACACGTCCTGCGCACCGTAGGTGAGCAGGAGCTTGTCGCCCTCGACGAGGGTCTGCACGCTGCGGATGTCGGTGAACGGCGGGATCACCGTCACGTCGACCTTGTCGAAGTACTTCGCCGGGAGCGAGAAGGCGATCTTCTGTACCAGCGCGATGGCCTCGAGGTGGTTCAGATTCATCTTCCAGTTGCCGGCGATCAGCGGCTTCCGTGCCATGCCTCAGCCCTCCAGAACTGCGATGCCGGGGAGTTCCTTGCCCTCGAGGTACTCRAGGGAGGCGCCGCCACCGGTGGAGATGTGCGAGAACCCGTCCTCGGGCAGACCGAGCTGGCGCACCGCCGCGGCGGAGTCACCGCCACCGACGACGCTGTACGCGCCCTTGCCGGTGGCCTCGATGATCGCCTCGGCGACACCCTTGGTGCCCGCGGCGAACTTCTCGAACTCGAACACACCCATCGGGCCGTTCCAGAACACGGTCTTCGCGCTGGTCAGGATCGCCGCAAACCGGCGAACCGACTGCGGTCCGATGTCGAGTCCCATCCAGCCGTCCGGGATCTCGAGCACCGAGACGATCTTCGATTCGGCGTCGGCCGAGAACGAATCGGCGATGACCACGTCCTGCGGGATGTGGATTACGTCGGCGTACTGCTCGAGCAGCGCCTTGCACGTGTCGATCATCGATTCCTCGCACAGCGAGTTACCGACCGAGACGCCCTGCGCCGCGAGGAACGTGTAGTACATGCCGCCGCCGATGACGAGGGTGTCGACCTTGGGGGCCAGCGCCTCGATCACCGCGAGCTTGTCCGACACCTTGGATCCACCGAGCACGACCGCGTACGGCCGCTCGGGCTCCTCGGTGAGCTTGCCGAGCACCTCGATCTCGGCGTCGACGAGCTTGCCCGCGTAGTGCGGGAGCAGCTTCGCGACCTCGTACACCGACGCCTGCGCGCGGTGCACGACACCGAACCCGTCGGACACGAACGCACCGTCGTCGCCGACCAGTTCGACCAGAGCCTTGGCGAGCTTCGTCCGCTCGGCCTCGTCCTTGCTGGTCTCCCGCGGGTCGAAGCGGATGTTCTCCAGCAGGAGGACGTCGCCGTCGGTGAGTCCCTCCGCGCGTGCCAGCGCGTCCTGGCCGACGACGTCGCCGGCGAGCTGGACGTTGCGCCCCAGCACCTCGGCGAGTTTCACCGCCACCGGTGCGAGGGAGTACTGCGGGTCGGGTTCGCCCTTGGGGCGACCCAGATGGGCGGTGACGATGACCTTGGCGCCCGCCTCCGCCAACGCCTTCAGCGTCGGCGCGGAAGCGAGGATGCGCCCGGGATCTGTGATCCGGTCACCGTCGAGCGGAACGTTGAGGTCGGAGCGCACCAGCACGGCACGCCCTTCGACCCCAGCGTTCAGCAGATCGTCGAGAGTCTGAACTGCCACTGTTATACCGGACCTTCGCTCAGAGAGACTTGGCGACGAGACCGATGAGGTCGGCCAGACGGTTGGAGTAACCCCACTCGTTGTCGTACCAGGACACGATCTTGGCCTGATCCTCGATGACCTTGGTGAGGCCGGAGTCGAAAATCGAGCTGTGCGGGTCGGTGACGATGTCGGACGACACGATCGGGGCGTCCGTGTACTTCAGGATGCCCTTGAGCGGTCCCTCGGCGGCAGCCTTCATCGCGGCGTTGATGTCCTCGACGCTGGCCGACTTCCGCAGGTTCGCGGTGAGGTCGGTGACCGAACCCGTGGGGATCGGGACGCGCAGCGCGTAGCCGTCCAGCTTGCCGAGCAGCTGCGGGAGGACCAGGCCGATGGCCTTGGCGGCACCGGTTCCGGTGGGGACCACGTTCAGCGCGGCGGCGCGGGCGCGACGCAGGTCGCTGTGCGGGCCGTCCTGCAGGTTCTGGTCCTGGGTGTACGCGTGGACCGTCGTCATGAGGCCCTTGACGATACCGAACTCGTCGTCGAGCACCTTGGCGATGGGACCGAGGCAGTTCGTGGTGCAGGAGGCGTTGGAGATGATGTTCTGGCTGCCGTCGTACTTGTCGTCGTTGACGCCCATCACGATGGTGATGTCCTCGCCCTTGGCCGGGGCGGAGATGATGACCTTCTTGGCGCCGGCCTCGAGGTGGCCCTTCGCCTTGGCTGCGTCGGTGAAGATGCCGGTGGACTCGACGACGACGTCGACGCCCAGGTCGCCCCAGGGAAGCGCCGCGGGGCCTTCCTTGATGGCGAGCGCCTTGATCTTCTGGCTTCCGACGACGATGGTGTCTTCACCCTCGAGCGAGACGTCGTGCGGGAGACGACCAAGGATGGAGTCGTACTTCAGGAGATGCGCCAGCGAAGCGTTGTCCGTGAGGTCGTTGACCGCCACAATCTCGATGTCGGTGGTTCCGAGCGCCTTCTGCGCATCCACCGCCCTGAAGAAGTTACGTCCGATACGGCCGAAACCGTTTACGCCTACCCGGACAGTCACAATCTGCTCCTTTGCGCATGATTCTGGTTGTGCAGCTCTGCTCCCGCGCCGCTACGACACCACCGACGGGTGGCCGGCGCGGGTTTCATCGGTCGATGTGGTTCTTACCCTAGTGCGCGAGCCACGCGCGCGCGCAGTCACCTCGGGGCGCCCTCCGCCGGGCCGCCCCGACCGGAACGAACGGGACGCTCGTTCGATCTGACGCGACGAGCGTCCCGTTCGTCCGGTCAGGCGTCGTCGAGAAGGTCTGCGGTGACGGCCGACTCGGTGTCCGGGATGCCGGTCTCCTTCGCCTTGCGGTCCGCCATCGACAGCAGTCGCCGGATGCGGCCTGCCACGGCGTCCTTCGTCATCGGCGGGTCGGCGAGCTGGCCGAGTTCCTCGAGGGACGCCTGCCGGTGCTCCACCCGCAGGTGCCCCGCGGCCGCCAGGTGGTCGGGGACCTCGTCACCGAGGATGTCGAGGGCCCGCTCGACGCGTGCCGCGGCCGCGACCGCGGCACGCGCGGAGCGGCGCAGGTTGGCGTCGTCGAAGTTGGCGAGCCGGTTGGCGGTGGCACGGACCTCCCGGCGCATGCGCCGTTCCTCCCACACGAGGCGGGTGTCCTGGGCTCCCATCCGGGTGAGCAGCGCGCCGATGGCCTCGCCGTCGCGGATCACGACGCGGTCGGTGCCGCGGACCTCGCGGGCCTTCGCGGAGATGCCCAGCCTGCGCGCCGCCCCGACGAGGGCGAGCGCCGCTTCCGGGCCGGGGCAGGAAACCTCGAGCGCGGACGAGCGTCCCGGCTCGGTCAGTGAACCGTGCGCCAGGAACGCACCGCGCCACGCGGCTTCCGCGTCGGCGACGCTACCGCCGACGACCTGCGCGGGAAGCCCGCGCACGGGGCGTCCCCGCAGGTCCAGCAGCCCGGTCTGGCGGGCGAGGGCCTCCCCCTCCTTCGCGACCCGCACGATGTACCGGGACGACTTGCGCAGCCCGCCCGCGCTGAGGACGTGGACGTCGGCGCTGTAGGTGAACAGGTCGAAGATCTCGCGCCGCAACCGGCGGGCCGTGGACCCCAGATCCACTTCCGCCTCGACCACGACCCGGCCGCCGACGATGTGCAATCCCCCGGCGAACCGCAGCAGCGACGAGACCTCGGCCTTCCGGCAACTCACGTGAGTGACGACGAGACGACTGAGTTCGTCTTTGACCTCTGCTGTCATTGCCACGAAGCGCTCTCCCTTTCCTCTGGTGTCTCGGCCGCTTCGCTCCCCCGAGACCCCGCATCGGGGTCGCTCCAGAGCTGTTCGAGAACGGACGCAAGTTTTCCTGCATGGTGCGTGTGGGTGCCGTGCTCGGACACGTCGGCGTAGACGACGCGTGCCCGGAACTGTCCGGCGGCGCGGGCGAGGTGCTCGCGCTCGCGCCCCGGTGGAACCGAACCCGAATCGACGACGACGAAGTCGACGGTGAGTTCGGGTGCGTGTTGGGACAGTACGTGCAGATGACGCTCGGTGGAGAATCCCGCGGTCTCGCCGGGTTCCGGAGCCAGGTTGAGTACCAGCACCTTCCGCGCGGGGGTGGCGATCAGCGTGTCGAGGAGTTCGGGCACGAGAACGTGCGGGATGACACTGGAGAACCACGACCCGGGGCCGAGGACGACCATGTCGGCGACGTCGATCGCCCGGACCGCGTCCGGGCAGGCGGGCGGATTCGCCGGCAGCAACCGCACGCGGCGCACCTTGCCGGGGGTGGTCGCGACCGCGACCTGACCGCGGATGCAGCGGCTGACCCGGGGGTCCGCCTCGAGGCCCTGCACGTCGGCCTCGATGTCCAGGGCGATCGGCGACATCGGCAGCACCCGCCCGTCGATCCGCAGCAGCCGGGCGAGTTCGTCGAGCGCGGCGACGGGGTCGCCGAGCACCTCGGTGAGACCGGCGAGGATGAGATTGCCCACCGAGTGTCCGGCGAGGGCGCCGATTCCGCCGAATCGGTGCTGGATGGTGTCGGTCCAGTCCTGCACCTCGGGGTCGTCCGCGGCGAGCGCGGCGAGCGCCATCCGCAGATCCCCGGGCGGGATGACGCCGAGTTCGGCCCGCAGCCGTCCCGAGGATCCGCCGTCGTCCGCGACGGTGACGACGGCGGTCACGTCACGGCTGAGCCTGCGGGCGGCGCTGAGGGTGGCGAACAGCCCGTGGCCCCCGCCGAGCGCGACGATCGCGGGCGCCTGGCGCACCGGCCTCATTCGCGCCCCAGATCACGATGGACGACACGCACGTTCAGCCCGGAGTCCTTTCCGAGCCGGCCCGCCAGGGCCTCCGACATCGCGACGCTGCGATGTTTCCCCCCGGTGCATCCCACCGCGATGGTCATGTAGCGCTTCCCCTCCCGACGATATCCGGCGATCGTCAGATCCAGCAGGTGGTGGTACGTGGCGAGATAGTCGTCCGCACCGTCCTGCGACAACACGTAGTCCCGCACGTCCGCGTTCTGCCCGGTGTGCGGACGCAACTCGGGGATCCAGTGCGGGTTGGGCAGGAACCGGACGTCGCAGACGAGATCGGCGTCCATCGGAAGACCGTACTTGAAACCGAACGACTGGACTGTTACCTGCATGGTGCGGTTCTCGGCGTCGCCGAACGCGTCCTCGATCTTCTGCCGCAACTGGTGCGCGGCGAGGGACGACGTGTCGATCACCAGATCCGCGGCGGCCTTCACCTTCGCGAGCTGGTCGCGCTCGGCGGCGATGCCCTCCGACAGGGTGCCCTCGGCGCCCCCGCCGGACAGCGGGTGACTGCGGCGGACCTGTTCGAATCGGCGGACCAGGACCTCGTCCGACGCGTCGAGGTACAGCACCCGCGTGTGCACGGGCTTGCTCTCCAGTTCGGTGAGGACCCAGCCGAGGTCGCCGGTGAACAACCGGCTGCGCACGTCGATGACGACGGCGAGCCGCTCGAGCCGCGAATCGGATTCCAGGCTCAGATCCACCATCCGGGAGATCAGTTCCGGGGGAAGGTTGTCCGCGACGTACCACCCGAGGTCCTCGAGGACCTTCGCCGCCGTCTGCAGACCCGCCCCGGAGAGCCCGGTGACGAGAAGGAAGTCCATCGGCCGAACCGTGGGCGGACGGTCGCTCTGCGCGTGCTGCTCGTTCACTCGACACCTGTCCGTTGCGATGCGCTCTGTGCTGCCGGGCCGTGCTGTCCTACCGGTTCGCGGGGTAGGTCCGCGCCGTTGCGTTCTGCCGTGCCCGGCCCGTTCCGATCTGCTTCATCATCCCCCACTCCCACGACGTCCGCAGACGGTTCCTCCGCCCCGAGAGCGGTGAGTACCGCCTTCGCCGTGGCCGTTCCGATGCCGGGCACGGCGGTGATCTCCTCGACGGAGGCCTGTTTGAGTTTGGCGACGGAGCCGAAGTGCGTCACCAGGGCCTTGCGGCGGGTGTCGCCGAGACCGCGGACCGAGTCGAGTGCGGAGGCCGTCATCCGGCGGGACCGTTTGCTGCGGTGGAACGTGATCGCGAAGCGGTGCGCCTCGTCCCGCACCCGCTGCAGCAGGTACAGCGACTCGCTGGTGCGCGGGAGGATCACCGGGTCCTCCTCCCCCGGCACCCACACCTCCTCGAGCCGCTTGGCCAGCCCGATCACGGCGACGTCGGTGATGCCCAGTTCGTCGAGCACCGCCGAGGCCGCGGCCACCTGCGGGGCGCCGCCGTCGACGACGAACAGGTTCGGTGGGTACGCGAACCGCCGCGGCCTGCCGGTCTGCGGGTCGATCGCCGCCTCGGGGGCGAGGTCGCCGCCGTCGCCGCCGGACACCTGGTCGGCGTCCGTCCCGGCCGCTTCCGCGCGCAGCACCCCGACGTCACGGTTGTGCCGGAGGAACCGGCGCCGGGTCACCTCGGCGATGCTGGCGACGTCGTCCGAGCGGCCGTCGCCGGCGGCCTCCTTGATGGCGTAGTGCCGGTAGTCGGACTTGCGCGGCAGCCCGTCCTCGAAGACGACGAGGGAGGCCACCACGTCGGTGCCCTGCACGTGGCTGATGTCGACGCACTCGATGCGCAGCGGCGCCGAATCCAGGTCGAGGGCCTCCTGGATGCCCTGCAGGGCCGCCGACCGCGACGTGAAGTCTCCGGCGCGGCGCAGCTTGTGCTGTTGCAGCGCCTCCATCGCGTTGCGCTGCACGGTCTCGGCGAGCGCCTTCTTGTCGCCGCGCTGGGGCACCCGGAGACGGACGGCGGAACCGCGGAGACCGCTGAGCCATTCCTGCACCTGCTCGGCGTCCGGCGGCAGCACCGGCACCAGCACCTCCCGCGGCACCCCGCCGCTGCCCGCCTCCTGGTCGGCCGCGCCCGACAGCGCCGCCTGCTCGCCGTAGAACTGGGTGAGGAACTGCTCGACGAGCAACGGCAGGTCCGAGCCCGCCTCGGAATCGACGCTGGCCCAGTCGATGACGTCGCCGGCCTTCTCGACCACCCAGCCGCGCTGCCCGCGGACGCGGCCGCCCCGGACGTGGAACACCTGGACCGCGGCCTCGAGTTCGTCGGTCGCGAATGCGGCGACGTCGGCGTCGGTGCCGTCGCCGAGCACGACGGCCTGCTTCTCGAGCGCCCGCCGCAACGCGCCCACGTCGTCGCGCAGTCGCGCCGCCGTCTCGAAGTCGAGTTCCTCGGACGCCTGCTGCATCCGGGCCTCGAGCTGCCGGACCAGCTTGTCGGTGCGCCCCGACAGGAAGTCGCAGAAGTCCTCGACGATCTTGCGGTGTTCGGCCGCGGACACGCGTCCGACGCACGGCGCGGAGCACTTGTCGATGTAGCCGAGCAGGCAGGGCCGGCCGATCTGGTTGTGCCGCTTGAACACCCCTGCCGAGCAGGTGCGGGCGGGGAACACCCGCAGCAGCAGGTCGAGGGTTTCGCGGATGGCCCACGCGTGCGAGTAGGGGCCGAAGTAGCGGACACCCTTGCGCCGCGGGCCGCGGTAGACGAACAGCCGCGGGTACTCCTCGTTCAGGGTGACCGCGAGAACCGGGTACGTCTTGTCGTCGCGGTAGCGGACGTTGAACCGGGGATCGAATTCCTTGATCCAGTTGTATTCGAGCTGAAGCGCCTCGACCTCGGTGCTCACCACGGTCCACTCGACGCTGCCGGCCGTGGTCACCATCTGGCGGGTGCGCGGGTGCAGCGTCGAGACGTCGGCGAAATAGGAATTCAGCCGTGATCGAAGACTCTTCGCCTTCCCGACATAGATGACCCGGCCGTGCGGATCGCGGAACTTGTACACCCCAGGGTCGACCGGAATCGTTCCGGTCGCGGGGCGATATGTCGAAGGATCGGGCACCCCTCCACGTTAGTCGGCGCCACCGACCAACCCCGCATCCGCGGCGTCGCGGAGGGGTGGCCGCCGGTCAGGACGGCGCGTACTCCGACGCGAGCGCGCGGAACCGGTCGACGGCGTCCACGGCGTACTCGCGATCGTTCGACTGGATGGCCATCACGGCCAGGTACTCGTCGTCGGGCAGCTCGATCCGGGCCCACGCCGCGCCGTCCGGGAAGGACAGCCCCTCGTACAGGTCCCAGTCGACGATCCGCTCACCGAGCACGTTGCGCACGCCGATGCCGCGGGGCCCGATGCGCACCCGCGGGCGGGTCAGCAGCAGGACGGCGGCCGCGAAGAGGCAGCCGATGCCCGCGAACGCCAACTGGTCGGCGAGCCGGAAGTACACGCCCGTCGAATCGCCGCGCAACAGGATCGCGAACGTCACGTGCACGACCACGAGCAGGACCGCCACCCCGATCGCGTAGCGGCGGGACTTGCGTGGCTTCGCGACGAGAGTCCACTCGGATTCGGGGGTGGTCACGGGTGGATCCGGATCATGCGAAGGACTCCTCGGCCCGGCGCAGCCGCGCCAACGTGACGGCGGTGTCGAGTGCGGCCGCGCATGCCTGCCCGCCCTTGTCCTCGACGGCTCCGGGCAGGCCGCTGCGGTCGACGGCCTGCTGCTCGGTGTCCGTGGTGAGCACACCGTTCCCGACCGGGGTGCTTTCGTCCAGCGAGACCCGGGTCAGACCGGCCGTGACGGCGTCGCAGACGTATTCGAAGTGCGGGGTCCCGCCGCGGATCACGACACCGAGCGCGACGACGGCGTCGTGGCTGCGGGCGAGCGCCTGCGCGACCACGGGCAGTTCGATGGCGCCCGCGACGCGGACCAGCGTCACGTTCTTCACGTTCGCCTCGGCGGCCACCCGCTGCGCGCCGGCGATCAGCGCCTCCGAGATCTCGGCGTGCCAGCTGCCTGCGACGATGGCGAGCCGGAGGTCGCCGGCCTCCCCGAGTTGCAGCTCCGGCAGTCCCTCGCCGCTCACAGCATCTCCCCCGCTTCGAAGTCGTCGAGCCCGATCAGGTCGTGGCCCATGCGGTCGCGCTTGGTGCGCAGGTACGTCAGGTTCTCGGCGTTCGCCCGCAGCGGCATGGACACCCGCTCGGTGATCTGCAGCCCGTAGCCGTCGAGTCCGACGCGCTTGGCCGGGTTGTTGGTGAGCAGCCGCATCGAGGAGATGCCCAGGTCGACCAGGATCTGAGCGCCGATGCCGTAGTCGCGGGCGTCGGCGGGCAGGCCGAGCTCGAGGTTGGCGTCGACGGTGTCCGAGCCGGCGTCCTGCAGCTGGTAGGCCTGCAGCTTGTGCATCAGGCCGATGCCGCGGCCCTCGTGCCCGCGCATGTACAGGACCACCCCGCGGCCCTCCTGCGCGACCATGTCCAGGGCGGCGTCGAGCTGGGGACCGCAGTCGCAGCGCAGCGAACCGAACACGTCGCCGGTGAGGCACTCGGAGTGCACGCGCACCAGCACGTCGCTGCCGTCGCCGTCCGGGCCGGGCAGGTCGCCGCGGACCAGGGCCACGTGCTCGACGTCGTCGTAGATGCTCCGGTACCCGACTGCGGTGAACTCGCCGTGCCGGGTGGGGATGCGCGCGGACGCGACCCGCTCCACGTGCTTCTCGTGCTTGCGGCGCCACGCGATCAGGTCGGCGATGGAGATCAGCGCGAGGTTGTGGTCGTCGGCGAAGACCCGCAGCTCGTCGGTCTGGGCCATGTGGCCCTCGTCCTTCTGGCTGACGATCTCGCAGATCACGCCTGCGGGACGCAGGTCGGCCATCCGGGCGAGGTCGACGGCGGCCTCGGTGTGACCGGGACGGCGCAGCACGCCGCCCTCCTTGGCCCGCAGCGGCACGACGTGGCCGGGGCGGGTGAAGTCCTGGGCGCCGCTGGCCGGGTCGGCCAGCAACCGCATGGTGGCGGCGCGGTCGGACGCGGAGATGCCGGTGCCGATGCCCTCGCGGGCGTCGACGGTGACGGTGTACGCGGTGCCGTGCTTGTCCTGGTTGGTGGCGTACATGGGGGGCAGGCCGAGGCGGTCGCAGTCGGCGCCGTCGAGCGGCACACAAAGGTAGCCGGAGGTGTATCGAACCATGAAGGCAACCAACTCGGGGGTGGCTTTCTCCGCGGCGAAGATGAGGTCTCCCTCGTTCTCGCGGTCTTCGTCGTCGACGACGACGACAGCCTTGCCTGCGGCGATATCCGCAACGGCGCGCTCGATAGTGTCGAACCTGGTCACGTGCTCGGTCTCCAAAGTCTTGACTGACGCATCTTCGAATACAACGGATGCATCCGTGGGATGCTCCTCAACAGTACGACTCAGCGGCCGGCCGCTTGCAGCCGCTCCACATACTTCGCGATCACGTCGACCTCGAGGTTGACGGGCGTCCCGACGGACGCCGCCCCGAGCGTGGTCAGTTGCAGCGTGGTCGGGATGAGCGAGATCTCGAAGTATTCGGCGCCGCGTTCCCCGCCGAGCGCCGACACCGTCAGCGACACACCGTCGACCGTGATCGAACCCTTCTCCACGACGTACCGGGAGATGGCGTCCGGAAGGGCGATGCGCACGACCTCCCAGTTCTCGGACGGGCTGCGGCTGATGATGTGCCCGGTGCCGTCGACGTGGCCCTGGACGAGGTGGCCGCCGAGGCGGCTGTTCAGCGCGGCGGCCCGCTCCAGGTTGACGCGGCTGCCCACGTCGATCTTCTCCAGACTCGACCGGTTCAGCGTCTCCTGCATGACGTCCGCGGTGAAGGAGCCGTCGGCGAGCACCTCGACGACGGTCAGGCACACACCGTTCACCGCGATCGAATCGCCATGCGACGCATCGGAAGTCACGACCGGACCACGCACGGTGAACCGTGCGGCATCGGCCAGTTCCTCCTTGGCGACGATCTCACCCAACTCTTCGACGATCCCGGTGAACACTGTGGCTTCTCCTACGTTCGGTGACTGTCAGGGTTTTCGGACACTGCTGGAACCAGACTCAACAACAGATCGGGGCCGATTGTTTCGACCGACTCGTGCCGGAACCGCAGGGCGCCGTCGATCGTCTGCACACCCRCCTCCGACACCGCGGACGCACCCGCACCGAGGACCAGCGGGGCGAGGTACGCCTGGATGCGGTCGACCCGGCCCGCGGCGAGGAACGCGCCCGCCAGCCGGGGCCCGCCCTCGAGCAGCACGTCGGTGTAGTCGGCGAGCGCGGCGAGGACCTCGTCCACGTCCCGGGTGCGCAGCACCAGCGTGGGCGCCGAGTCGTCGAGGACGCGGGCGCCGGGCGGGATGTCGCCGAGTCCGACGACGACGCGCACCGGCTGGTGCGCCGCGAGCGACCCGTCGGGCGTCCGGGCCGTCAGGCGCGGGTCGTCGGCCAGCACCGTCCCCGTCCCGACCACGATCGCATCGAGTTTCGCGCGGTCGGCGTGCACGCGTTCGCGCGCCTCGGGGCCGGTGATCCACTGACTGGTGCCGTCGGCGGCCGCGCTGCGCCCGTCCAGGGTGGCCGCGTACTTCCAGGTCACGTGCGGTCGTCCGGTGCGCTGCCGGTGCAGCCAGGCCCGGAGCGGGCCGCGTTCGACGTCCTGCGCGCGCAGACCGGACGTCACTTCGACGCCCGCGGAGACGAGGGTCTCGGCGCCGCCCGCGGCCTCCGGGTTCGGGTCGCCCACCGCGTAGTGCACGGCGACCACACCGGCGTCGAGGAGCGCCCGCGAGCACGGCCCGGTGCGGCCGTGGTGGTTGCACGGTTCCAACGTGACGACGGCGGTGCCGCCGCGGGCGGCGTCCCCCGCCTCCCGCAGCGCGACGACCTCCGCGTGGGGGCCGCCCGGCGGCTGCGTCATCCCGACGCCGGCGATGCGCCCGGCGGCGTCGAGGACCACCGCGCCGACCGCCGGGTTCGGGCTGGTGAATCCGCGCGCCGACTCCGCGGCGCCGATCGCGATCTGCATCGCGGCGTCGAGGTCCGCAGCCGAATTCTCGTGCCGCACGTGGGGGTTCACGATGTGCCGGGTGCCGCTACCGCGACAGGCTCAGGTGCGGCGACGCCTTCGCGGCGCTGGCCCGCAGCGCGCGCACGGCCTCCGCGGGATCGCTCGTGCCGTAGACGGCGGAGCCGGCGACGAAGCAGTCGACGCCGGCTTCGGCGGCGGCCTCGACGGTGTCGGCGTTGATGCCGCCGTCGATCTCCACGACCAGCCGCAGCTCACCCGAGTCGACGAGGCGGCGGACGGCCTTCGCCTTCGACAGGACCTCCGGGATGAACGACTGACCACCGAAGCCGGGTTCGACGCTCATGACGAGGAGTGTGTCGAAGTCCTTCAGGATTTCCAGGTACGGCTCGATCGGCGTGCCGGGCTTGACGCTGAGGCCGGCCTTGGCGCCTGCGGCGCGGATGTCCCGGGCGACGGACCGGGGGTCGTCGGTCGCCTCGGCGTGGAACGTGACGTTGTGCGCGCCGGCCTCCGCGTAGGGCGGCGCCCAGCGGCCGGGGTCGTCGATCATGAGGTGGCAGTCGAGCGGGATGTCCGTCGCCGCGAGGAGACTCGTCACGACGGGGAGGCCGAGGGTCAGGTTGGGCACGAAATGCGCGTCCATCACGTCGACGTGCAGCCAGTCGGCACCGGCGACCGCGTCCGCCTCCTCGGCGAGACGCGCGAAATCGGCAGACAGAATGGACGGTGCGATCATCGGGGTTGCCACGCGCCGAAGTTTAGTCGTACGCGTGTGGGGGCCGGGTCACGCGGTCCATACTGGGCGCATGCCGACCTGGACGGACGTCGTGGCGATCGGTGCGTCTCTGCCGGAGGTGCAGGAGAGCACCTCGTACAACACCCCGGCACTGAAGGTGGCGGGCAAGTTGCTCGCCCGGTTGCGGGCCGAGTCGGACGGCGGCCTGGTGGTGATGTGCGACCTCGACGAGAAGGCGGCCCTGCTCGCCGAGGGCGCGCCGTTCTACACCACCGCGCACTACGACGGCCACGGTTCGATCCTCGTGGACCTCGAGAACATCGACGTCCCGCAGCTGACCGAGTTGCTGCGGGACGCCTGGCGGATCAAGGCCCCGGCGAAGCTGCGCAGGCAGTTCGACCAGATCTGACGGGTCGGCGCCCGCACACCGGCCCGGACCCTCATCGGATCGGCGTCAGACGCCGAGCTTGAGGCCCGCCCCCGCATCGACCCGGAGTTGCTGACCGGTGACGAACCGGGACTCGTCGGACGACAGGAACACCACCGCGTGCGAGATGTCCTCGGGTTCGACCCACGGGGTGGGCATCGCCTGCATGAACGGGAACGTGACCTTCGCGTCCTCGGCGGTCGGGTTTTCGAGGTCGGGGCGGAACGTGCGGAACATCGGGGGGCTCTGCAGCATGTCCGTGTTGCAGTTGGTGGGGTGGATCGCATTGACGCGGATGGACTTCGGGCCCAGGGTGAGCGCGAGCGAGTTGGTGTACGTCCACAGCATCTTCTTGGCGAGGCCGTAGCCGTCGCCGCCCGGCCCCTGCAGGGCCTGCTGGCCGTTCAGGCCGGTCTGCGGGACCAGCCCGGCCACCGACCCCGTCGCGATGATCGACGCGCCGGCGTCCAGGTGCGGGAGGGCCGAGTGAATCGTGTTGATCACACCGACGAAGTCGACGTCGAACGCATCGACGAAACCCTCGACGGGCACGTCGTTCCCGAGGGGCGCGATTCCCGCGTTGGCGACCACGACGTCGAGCCGTCCCAGCGTCGCGACCGCGGCGTCGAGTTCGCGGCGCAGCGCCGCCCGGTCGCGCACGTCCACCTTGGCGGTGACGACGCGGCGCCCCGCCTTTTCGACGAGCCGTCCCGTCTCCGCGAGGTCGGCCTCGGTGGCCAGCGGGTACTCGTTGGATGCGATGTCCTCGCAGAGGTCGAAGGCGATGATGTCGGCGCCCTCGTCGGCGAGATGCACCGCATGACTACGACCCTGGCCCCGCGCCGCTCCGGTGATCAGAACGACCTTCCCCGCTACCCGATTCATCTGAAGTCCTCCACTCGCTTCGTGACGTACGTCTCTGTCGCGAGAAGAATTAGAACACGTTTCACAGTAAAAAGTGAAACAGGTTCTACCGAGTGTCGGGCGGAGGACCGGGCAGCGGGAAGGCGACCGCCTAGGGCTTGCGCAACGCGGCCATGAACATCGCGTCGGTCCCCTGCCGGTGCGGCCAGAGCTGGACGCTCGGACCGTCCCCCAGACCCGGCACCCCGGGAACGAGCTCACGCGTGTCGAGCGCCGTGAGCCCGTGGCGCCGCACCGCGTCCGCGACCACGGCCACCGTCTCGGACAGGTGCGGCGAACATGTCGCGTACAGGATCACGCCACCCGGGCGAACCAGCTCGGCGGCCGACGCGAGGAGTTCCCGCTGCAGTTTCGCGAGCCCCGCCACGTCCGACGGCTGCCGGCGCCACCGCGCCTCCGGACGTCGGCGCAGCGCACCCAGTCCGGTGCACGGCGCGTCGACCAGGATGCGGTCGAACCCGCCCTCCAGCCCGGGATCGCGGCCGTCGGCGACGTGCACGTCGACCGGAAGTTCCTTCGTCGTCTTGCGGATCAGGTCCGCACGGTGCGCCACGGGCTCCACGGCGTCGAGACGCCCGCCCTCGATCCCGGCGAGCGCGCCGAGCAGGGCGGCCTTGCCGCCGGGGCCCGCGCACAGGTCGAGCCACCGGCCGGTGTCCGGGCCGTCCAGCGGCGCCAGCGACAGTGCCCGGGCGACGAGCTGGCTGCCCTCGTCCTGCACTCCGGCGAGTCCCTCGCGGACCGCGTCGAGCAGACCCGGGTCGCCGCCGTCCAGGTAGACGGCATACGGCGAGTACCGGCCCACCTCGCCGCCGGTGGCGAGCGCGAGTTCCTCCGACGAGATCTCCCCCGGGCGGGCGACGAGATGCACCGCGGGCCGCGCGTCGTCGGCGACGAGCACGTCCTCGAGTTCCCCGGCGTCGGCGCCGAGCGCGTCCGCGAACACCTGCGCGATCCACGTGGGGTGCGCGTGCTCGAACGCCAGCCGGCCCACCGGGTCGGCCGGGGCGAGACGCTCCACCCACTCCGCCTCCGACCGCTCCGACACCCGGCGCAGCACGGCGTTGACGAACCCCGCCTTCCCCGGACCGGCCTCCGCACGGACCAGGTCGACGGAGGTGGCGACGGCGGCGTGCGGGGCGACGCGGGTGCGCAGCAGCTGGTAGGCGCCCAATTGGAGAACGTCGAGGAGCGGTCCGTCGATCTCGGCGATCGGCCTGCCCGCGCAGTCAGCGATCACGGCGTCGAGGAGCCCTCGGGCACGGGCGGCGCCGTAGGCCAGTTCCGTGGCGAGGGCGGCGTCGCGTCCGTCCAGGCGCCGCTCACGCAACAGCCCGGGCAGGACGAGGTTGGCGTAGGCGTCGCGTTCCCGGACGGCGCGCAGCACGTCCCTCGCGGCGAGCCGTGGCTGGTCGAGTCCGGACTGGGACGCGTCGGGGCGGCGCGCCTGACGGGGGCGGTTGATGCGGCCCCCCGAGCCGGACTGGCCGCGACGTGCGGGCCTTCTGGATTCGCTCACTGTGCCCGTACCTCCGCGTCGAGTCGTGCGCCTCGCGCCCAGTCCAGGGCGGCCATCTGTTTCTTGCCCTGCGGCTGGACGCGGTCGAGCCGCACCGCCACCGTGGACGTCCCGATCAGAAATCCGGACTTGGTCACGGAGATCTCCCCCGGCTCCAGTCGCTCGTCCGTCACGGTGACCGGGCCGACCTTGACGCGCAGATCACCGATCGTCGTCCAGGCGCCGGGCGCGGGGGTCACCGACCGGACGTGCCGGTCCACCACCGCAGCCGTTCTGTCCCACCGGATCCGAGCCGCCTCGACCGTCACCTTGGCGGCGTGCGAGACCCCCTCGGCCGGTTGCGGGACCGCGGTGATCGCGCCGTCCTCGATCCCGTCGAGGACCGACTCCAGGAGCACGGCGCCGCTGTCAGCGAGGCGTCCGAGGAGGTCGCCCGCGGTGTCGGTGTCGCGGATCCGCTCGGTGACCACCCCGTAGACCGGGCCGGTGTCCATCCCCGCCTCCAACCGGAACGCGCTCGCACCCGTCATGTCGTCGCCCGCGCCGATCGCGGCCTGCACGGGGGCGGCCCCGCGCCACGCCGGCAACAGCGAGAAGTGCAGGTTCACCCAGCCGTGGGCCGGGATGTCGAGCACCTTCTGCGGCAGCAGCGCCCCGTAGGCGACGACGGGCGCGCAGTCGGGTGCGAGGTCCGTGAGGCGCGCCAGGAACTCCGGTTCCGTGGGCCGCTCCGGGGTGAGCACCTCGATGCCGTGGAAGTCGGCGAGCGCGCCGATCGGTGAGCGGACCACCTTACGTCCACGTCCGGCGACCGCGTCGGGACGCGTGATCACCGCCACGACGTCGTGGCGCGGCGAACGGATCAGTCGCTCGAGTGAGGGAACGGCGGGCTCGGGGGTTCCGGCGAAGACTATGCGCACGCCGGCGACCCACACGACGGATGGTGGACCGCTGCGCGGGCCGAAACGGTACTCACGAAGAAAGCTCCCCTTGGATCGACGATGTGCCGACCAGTCTAGGGAGTCGCACACGGGCCATGACACTCGGCGAAGCGATTCCGCGGAACCGCCCACAGCGACGGCGGACGGGTATTGACTGTTCTGAGGCCGGCGCGAACGGTCGGGCCGGTGTCCCGTTTTCGAACCTCTGGAGGTAACGATGGCAGGAATCGAGAGCAAGTTCGACAAGGCGTACGAGACGAAACCGATCGAAGAACTGGCAGGCGCCCCCGTCGCCGCCCTGCAGGGCGTGAGCGATTCCGACGCCGAACACCTGGCGGCCGCCTTCAACATCAAGAC
>NZ_JBFUHV010000181.1:0-17286 GCF_056402215.1 Rhodococcus sp. P4_B6
GTGTGATCGGTGGCGGCAGTTGGCAACCCGAGCGTGGCTGATCTGCGGCGGCGCCTCGCTGGTCGCAGTAGCGGTCGTGGGTGTACTGATCTGTGTCGGGTGACGGTGACGGCATGTGCCGAAAGTGTGCAATTTTGGCGGTTCGCACCTGCCGCCGGGGGCCGGCTGCACAAACGAAATTGCCCCCGCGCGGATAGAGTATCACCGGAACATGAAACTATCTCGGCCCCAATGGTATACGCGCGTCAGTGGTCGCCCGAGATGCGATGGCATCCAGGTGAGCCGAAGCGACCCGGTCGGAGTATCGTCCGCTCCGACCGAGCCTCGCCGGGACATGTAACAGGTACCCGCCACGTCAATCCTGACCGCGCTCGTCACGCAGTGTGCGTTCGTGAGGCGACCCGCTCCGTTGGAGCGGCGGGGGTTCCGCGTCGGTGTACCTGGATGATTGGCGTCGCTGATGTCTCCTCGGACGTTTGCTGGGTGTGAGGTTTTCGACCGGATCTACAGAAAGGCATATCGTCTGGCGGCAAGGGACGTTTTCGGCGGCGCAGTGCATCAATCCCTGCTAGCCAGTGGGGGTTTGGCGGCCGCGGTATCCGTTTGTTCACCCGCTGCTTCGTGTTCCGGTGCGAGGAAATGGTAGATCCGCCGTCTGTCCCGGTGTCCTAAGTGTGATCCACGCCACATGGATTTCTCGGGTTGTCCGATACACGGCTGGCGGCCGTCGGCGCAGAATCGCCGATTCGAAATGACGCATTCAAGTGTGGGCGTTGGTTCTAACGGGGCGGATTTGGTGCCTGACCGATCGATTTGGCCGGCAGCGATCCCCGAACTCCGCTCGTCCGGACGTAGAGAGATGGTCGGCGGGTGGAGCACGGCGCCCGGTGGTGGGTGCGGGTGTTTGAGGTCGGGACTGGTTGGTATGGACCTCGTGTCAGTGCGGTGTGGTGCGGTGTGGTGCGGTGTGGTGCGGTGTGGTGCGGTTGAATGGGTGGTATGGGGTCGCCTGTGGGTGAGCAGCTGTGGCAGACGTTGTCCGATTCCGGGTTGGCGTTGGTGTGTGTGTCCGTGGGCCGCAGTGCCGGTGGGCGGATCTGCTCTTGCCCGGCGATGGGTCGGTGGGGAGTTGACGAGATCGCCGGGCAGTGCCGCGACCACCGATGACGACACGTGGGAGCTGCGACGCCTCGAGAGGGGGGCGGAGTTCACCGAAAAAGCGCCCCGGTGGTCTGTTTTCGTGTGAGCCGGTGTCGGCGCCCGCGCGTGTGGACGCGGGTTTTTCCTGAGGTGAGGCGCACCGGTGCCGGTGGTAGCGTCGCGCAGGCTGCAGGGGTGCGATCGAAAGGTGCCGGGCTGCAGTGGCGAATGGCACGGAAGGTGCGGTAGATGGTTCAACAGCAACGGGCGGCGGTGACCCGCGCGCAGATCGTCCGCGGGGCGGCGGAAATGTTCGACAGGTCCGGGTTCGAGGGTGCCAGTCTCGTCGAGATCCTCGAGGCGGCGGGCATGACGAAGGGGGCGTTGTATTTTCATTTCCGGTCCAAGAAGGATTTGGCCCGGCACATCATCGCCGAGCAGCACCGGATCTCGATCTCCGCGGTGCAGGCGATCGCCGCGCAGGAGGCGTCGGCGATCGAGCAGATCGTGATGCTGTGTCATGAGATGGCCCGGCAGATCGTGCAGGACCCGATTGTGCGGGCCGGGATCCGCATCACCCTCGAGCTCAGCGCCGACGACCGTGGCCCCGCGGGCCCGTATCTGGATTGGATCGCCGCCTGTCAAGGGTTGGCGGCCCGTGCGGTCGCCGAGGGCGATCTTGTCGAGACCATCGACCCGCCGACGTTCGCGCGGTTCGTCATCGGCGCGTTCACCGGGGTCCAGACCGTGTCCCAGGTTCTGACCCATCGCGTGGATCTCGAGCAGCGGGTCGACGAGATGTGGGGGTTCCTGCTGCCGGGGATTATGCCGACCACCCGGCACTCCGGCATGATGCGGATCCGGGCGGCCCGCACCGACGTTCCCGTCACCGGACCGCCCGACCGTAAGGATTAGTGCGCTCAACCTACCGGGACGATCGCGCATGCTTGCTGCAGACCGATAAGTGCGCCATCCGCACTCCGCCGGCGACGCGATCGGAACAACGATGGGATGATCGCCGGGGCCGGTGTTCGTGCAGGTCCGCTAGCGTGCCGGGTGCCGGGTGCCGGGTGCCGGGTGCCGGGGGCTGGTCCGCGGGAGCGCCGCGGCCGATGTCATCGGGGAGATCATCGAGGACAACGCGGCAGTGAGCCGGACCGGGGGTGGTGGTCACCAGTGGGCGCCGGTGCATCGGTGGGCGGTCGCGGTCGATGATGGGCGGCTGGTCTTTGCCGACACCGAGGTCTTGACCATCGATCCGAGTTCCACCACCCCATCGCGGACCCAGACTGCGATGTGCCCTCTTCTCGGTGCGGGGCCAGATTTCACTCTTGCTGGTTGACCGCAAATTTGTCGTTGCGGAATTGTTATCTGGCCGGTATAAATATTCACATCGTGTGCTGTGTGTCACGATTCTCTGAACAATCGAACTGGAGTTGCAACGATGGACCTCGCTTTCTTGGCCGACTTTTTCTCGAACGTCTCCACTCTTCTCGGCGTTCTCGATTTCTTCTCGGGTTCTGCTGGGTCGCTCAGCGGCTAGTAACGCTGGCCAGTAACTGAACTGGCTCTGTGGCGGCAGAGAGGGGGCCCGTCCTTTACCTGCGGACCCTTCTCGCTGTACTTGGATCTTCCGGTCGTGTCTGCGCCGCGTCGGTTCCTCACTGGCAGTGCCGTGAATGTCATTTTCCGCGTGGATGGTCTGACAGTTCAAGATCATTTGCTGGTCTGGATGCTGACCTATCTCGATTCGGTAACTCGAAACTTTGAGAGCCGAATTATGTGTGTCGTCGAGTTGGGGAAACAAGGGTCCGCCCCCAGCGGGAGGTGCATCTCGGCGCGTGGCTGCTCGCCAAAGGTGTCGCGACGCCGAACGCGGCGGCCTCACGCCCGACGTAGCGACCCGTGCCTCGTGGCGGCGAAGGGTCTCGCGGTCACGATCGACAAGGTCGCCGAACTCGACCACGCCTCGCAGGCGGCCAACGCCCACGTCCGGGCGCGCCGACGATGGAAATCGGCTCCCACACGAAGGAATGCTAGGTCTTCGAGGGTGAACCACAACACCTTTCGTCCGTGTTCGACGGCGTGTTGGCCGAGGGCCTCGAGGAAGAATGTCTTGCCCGTGCCGGACGGGCCGCAGACCACGAGGTTCTCCCGCCGGTCGATCCATTCCAGGATCCGTAGCGCCTGCTGGGTCGGCGCCGGGATGGACGACAGTTCCGGTTTCCACGCGTCGAAGGTCTTGCCGGTGGGAAACGCCGCGGCGGCGCGGCGGGTGGCCAGCGCCGAGCGTTCCCGCCCGGCGGCCTCCTCGGTGAGCAACGCCTTGAGGACCTCGGCCGGTTCCCACCGTTGGGCGCGGGCGGTGGCCAGCACGTCGGGGGCGGCGCGGCGGATGTGCGGCAGCCGCAGCCGGTGCAGCAGTGTTTCCAGGTCGGCCGGCAACGGCGGCGCCGACGGTGGTGCAGTGCTCACGAGAACAACCTTCCTGTGGTCGGTGTTTGCATGACGTTCTGATGCTGTTGCAGCGCAGTGGATTTAGATAGCCCTGCGTGTGGTCGGCGTTAGGGTTCGGTGTCGCCGGTGCCGTCGGGGTCGGCGAGTTCGGTCAGGATCGGGGCAGCGCCGAACCGGGCCCACCCGGCGGTGCCCTGGGCCAGGGACCGCGATTCGTCGGCGCGGTGGGTGGTGTCCGAGGCGGCGCCGGTGGGGTGGGCGTCGAGGATCGCCATCAGGTCGCCTTCGGCGAAGCGGCCGTAGGCGGCGGCGTGTCCGAGCGCCCAGTCGACCCGTTCGGCGCCGAGCAGCTTGGCCAGGGTGACCGCGTTGCCCATCTTCACGCGGATCTTCCCGGTGCCGGCCTCGGCGGCCTCACACAACCACAGCCGGGCACCGGCACCGATGTCGCAGAAGGCGCGTTCGGCGTCGGTCCGTGGGATCGGGTGACGGTCGAGGACCCCGGCAGGAGGCGGCGGGAAGTGCTCGTCGCAGATCTGCGGGGAGCCGGGGCGGGCCCGCCGGTGACGGGCGACCTCGACCGGGCCACCCTCGCCGTGGTGGACGAAGACGATCCGCTCGGAGACACCGGCGCCGTGCGCGCGGACCCACACCGTCTGCCCGCGCAGGGTGTGCGGCACCGAGTACTGGCCGTTCTCGAAGGACACCATCGGTGTGTTGTCCGGGACCGTGCGGGTCACACCCCAGGTCGCGGTGTGCGGGGCGGCCGGGACCGGGTGCAGGTGAAGCCGTTCTTCGGCGAGCATCTCCGCCGGGATGCGGCGGGTGGTGCGGTGGATGCGGGTGTTGACCTGGTGGCAGAACTGCGTGCAGGCGGCCTCGAGGTCGTCGAAACTGTCGTACTGGGCGGCGAGATTGTGGTCGGTGGGCACCAGGTCGGCCTTGGCGAGTTTGACGGTGTTCTCCACCCCGCCCTTGGTGGCCGGGTCGGCGGGCAGGCAGGTCTTGACGACCAGGCCGTATTCTCTGAACTTGACGGGGACGGCTAGTTGGCCGTCTCGCCCTGAGTCAGGAATCCTTGGGGAGGGTCGGGTTTCCGAGTTCGACGGTCCCGGTGTTGAGGGTGCGTTTGTCGATTTGGGCGAGTTTGTCTTCGGCGGCGGCGAGGCTGACTTGGAGTCCTTCGACTTCGCCGAGCCAGCCTTCGCGGTTGGCTTCGGTGATCCGGGCGGCGAGGTTGTCGCGGATCTCGGCCAGGCGGGGTCTTTGGTCGGGATCGGGCCAGAGCAGTGAACATCTGACGCAGGCGTGCTCGTGAATGCACGCCGATCCGAAGGCCCGGCCGCAGGTTCCGATGGAGACCTTGCGTCGCTCGAAGTGACCGAGGAATTCCTGCCATTCCTTGTCGGTGGGGACGCGGTATTCGTCGGTGGGGCGCAGTGCCCGCCGCCGGGCGAGGAAGGCCAGGTGGGATTGGATGGCCTCGTCGGGATAGACCGCCTTGTAGCCGAGGGTGACGTTGATGTCGCGGTGGCCTGCGATAATCTGGGCGATGTGTGGTGGCAGCCCGTTGAGGATGGCGTCGGTGATGAACATCCTTCGAAAATCGTGGGGAGTGAACCGGATTGGGTCACCGGTAGTGGGGTCGTCCAGGCCGGTGTGGGCGAGAGCCGCGGTGAGCATGTCACGAATGGTGCTGGCGCTGATCGCTCGGTGTTCGTAGCCGTAGCGGCGCTGGAACAGCAGCGGCAGTGGCGGCGACCAGGCGCGTTCCCTGTCGTCGTAGGCGCAGACGAGCGGGACCGCGCCGGTGGTGCCGCGGACCCGGCAGATGATCGCGGAGAGCACGTCGGCGAGTTCGGGGCTGACCACCAGCAGTCGTTCGGTGTCGGTCTTGGACGGGGCGATCTGCAGCAGCGGCACCACCTCTCCGGTGGTGGGAAGCCGGTATTGGACCAGGCTGTGGTGGGACAGTTCGGAGAGTTCCTCGATGCGGATGCCGGTGGCCCGCAGCACTTCCACGGCGGCGAACGTCCAGAACGCGTGCTCTTCCTCCCGGCCGAGGTCCCGGCGTTCGCCGTTCGCCGAATCCTGCGCCCAGATCTTGGCGGCCGCCGAGCGTGTCGGGGCGAGGCGGATCAGCGTCTGCCCGGCGGCGGTGAAGGCCTCGCCGGGCTGGGTTCGGCGGGCCTCGTCGAGTATCGCCGCGGCGTCCTTGCGTCGCTGGTCAACGCTGCGGACCAGGACCGGCAGGACGGGCAGCCGCTCCCGGGTCCGGGCGTCCATGCGGGACTTGCGGTGACGCTTGTCTTTTCGCCTGTTGATCTCCTCGCTCCCGACCGGACACGGGGCGACCCACGGTCCCCAGCGGGCCGGGTCCTCGACGGCCCAGTGGGCCAGGTCGAGATAGAACGCTCGGACCGGGGTCAGGCATTCGCGGTAGTTGATCCGCGCGGCGGTGGTCTGCACCTTCTTCCCGTCGGGTGTCCGGATCGTCTTGGGGACGGTGCGCAGCCGTTGCTTCCAGGCGTCGGCGACCGCCGCGGACAGGTGGAGGCTGTCGATGCCCGGATGGTGACGCTCGAGGTCGGCCCAGAACAGGCCACCGAGATAGCCGGCGAGTGAGTGCAGGCTGGTGTAGTCCAGAACAGGCTGGCGTTCGCGCAGGTAATCGACCAGCAGATCCCGGATCGGACGGCAGGCCAGCCCGTAGCGGTCGATCATCTCCTCCGGCGTGCGCTGCCCGGCAGTGCGCAGCTCCCTCAGCGTCGCCGGTGCGTTCTCCGCGAAGACCCCCATAGTGCGCAGGGTCCGGTAGAACAGGTGGGTGGCACCGACCGAGGTTCCGCGGGCGTCGGCCTCTGCCTCGAGCAGCTCGAGGACATCGCCGGTGGTGACATCGGCCAGGGTGCCGCCCTTGGCGGCGAGTATCAGTGCGGCGCGGTAGGCGGTGCGAGTCGCCGCCGCCGGGGACACGTCCGGATCGGCCGAGCATAGCGCTCGCAGCCGCGCGAACCCCTCAGCATCACGGCACTGAGCCAGGACGTTGACCAGAGATCCGCCCCGGAAGCTGGCGGTGACCAGCCATGTCAACGACGGCCGGATGAGGTCGGCGGCCACCGCCGTATATAGCGCCCGAAAGAAGCAGTCGTGCAGCCAACCGGCAGGGTGGCCGTGATCGCGCAGCCATGCAATCGGGATATGCCGCCAGGACCGACCGTCGGCGTCGGCGCCGCTCGCCCGCCACCGGTCCTGCCAGGTTCGGCCCGGCTGCTCTGCCAACCAGTCCAGCAGCAGGCCCACCTCGGTCTTGTAGGCGTTCGGGTGTCGCTTGCCGGGCCTGTCCGGCGCGAACGGCGCACGCGTCAGCCGCGCCCAGACGGCGTCACGATCCTGTCGGATCGTCGGCCAGTCCGCCGCTGGGGGCCGGGCCGACGGGCGCAGCCGGGCCGACGGGCCGGCTGCCGTCCGCCCAGCCGAAACATCCCGGGGTTCTTCGACGCTCATGGTGGTCATCCGGCGCCGCCGAACAACACTTGCAGTGTCTCCGGCCGATAGCCAGGAGCGGGTGGCGGGGCCGCCCGCTCGGCCGCCTTCCGGTTCTGCTGCGCGTGGTGAGCCAGAATCCGCCGGATCACGTCTTGCTTGCGGGGCGTCAGATAGCGCTGGGTCGTCGTCAGCAGCGCGTGCCCGAGGACGAACTGCACATCGGTCAGCGGCAGTTCGGGGTCCTCGGCCATCCGATAGGCGGCGGTGTGACGCAGCGCGTGCAAGGTGACCGTGCTTCCCGCTGCGTCGACCGCCCGCTCGAACATGCGGTGCACCGCATGATAAGTCAACGGACGCACCGGGGTTCGAGACGTCCACCACAGCGGCTGCCGCCGCCCCTTGAGTGTCAGGCCGGCCATCTCCACCTGGTAGAGCCGCAGCCACACGAACGCATCGGTGGACGCCGGCAGCTCCTGCGCCTCCCGGCTGCCCTTGCGGATCACCGTGATCAGCTGCCGGCCGGGGTCGACACCGCCTTGCGTGACCGACAACAGCTCCGAGGCCCGCGCACCGGTGGAAACGTAGAAGGCGACCAATGCCCGATCCCTGTTCGAGGGAAGCCGGGCGAAGATCTCGTTGAACTCCGCGTCCGAGACGCTGCGGGGAATCCGGTCGGGCACCACCGGTCGATACCTACCCGTCCGCTCGTTGCGGTGCGGCTCCATCGGATTGTGATGGGCGTGCGCTCGTCGGCCCCGCCGCGACCGGTCCAGCGGGAACGGATTCACCAGCGGTCCGCTGCCCGCATCCAGGTGAAACTCGTAGAATCCGCGCAGCACCGTCTCCGAGTGCGCACGCACCGACGGCGCGTAAGCATCCCGACTCGACGACGGGTCAGGCACCTCCTGCGGTCTGCGCCAATGCGGGCGAGACGGCTTGCCCGCCACAAGCATCCAGCGGCAGAAATCGCGGGCCTGGGCCCGCGTCGCCCGGTTCCACGAAACCTCGATCGCCCACAGGAACCGGAACCACCGCAGCAGATCCATGCCATAGGAGCGGATCGTTGCCTCGGATCGGTCGGCCGCCTGCAGATCACGGAAGTAGGCCGACACCGCCTCCACCGCCGCCCCGGACGGATCGATCAGTCGGAACGGCAACCACGGGTCACCGGTCTCCTCCAGCGAACCGACCAACGGCACCGCCAGCGCCGCCAGATCCCGTGGCCGCTCCTCGTCTTCGTTCACAATCCGGACATTACCGAGCGATCCCGTCCCAGCCCGTCAACCTGGGCAAACGCGTGTCGTTGTTCAGTCAACGGGTAGTGCCGGGCGAACGAGACCACGCCAGGGTTGCGGACGGCGACCGAGGCGATGTGTTCGGTGGTGACCATCTTCTCGTTGTCGGTGAGCAGATACGTCGGGACACCACCGACCTGCCGGAAGATCCGGTCCAGGCCCGCGTAGACGGAGGGGGCGGTGCGGTCCCGCAACGGGATCACCACCCGGTGCCGGCACCAGGCCAGCCACGCACACAGCAGCACCGTCTTGGCGCCGTCGACGACCGGGCCGTCACCGAAGTCGTACTGCAACCAGAGCCCGGGTTCGGTGATCCACGGCCTGTGCACCCGGGTGTGTCCGAGCCGGTAGGCGCGCTTGACCCGGGCCACGGCACGGCGGGTAGTGCGTTCGGTGCCGGTGAATCCGAGGGCCAGCAGCTTGTCATTGGCGACGTCGGCGCGAACCCGGCCCTTCGAATGTTCCACCTACTCTTCGATTTTCGGTAGATATTCGTCGATCAACATCGGTCTCCTCTCCCGCGGCATGCTCGGCCCACCGGCGCTGTCGCGTTCGGCGACGAGGCGGGCGACGGTGTGATGCGAGCACCCCGCCAACGCGGCGGCGGCACGATACGACTTCGTCAGGTCGTAGGCGGCAAGAATTTCCATGGCTTCCTTGGCAGACTTCACAGTGGCCTCTCCTCGAGGACTCGCGTTTCGGCGTGGTAGCACCGTCGAGCGAACCCGAGGAGAGGCCCCGATCCGGGGAGGCGATCGGGAAGAAAATCGAACGTGTCGTACAGCTGAGACACCCGAGTGGGCAGTTTCGTGTCCGCCAGTGGGCAGAAACTCGTATCCGTCAGCGGGCAGTTTCGTGGCCACTACCGGGCGCTTTCGTGACCGCCCATGGGCAGTTTTTCGGATCTGGCGCAATTTTCGTGAAGCCGCTGGGCGTGTCGCTGACCTGCATCGACGAGGTCGGGTGAGGATTCTCCGGGTGCGCTGAAGACGGTGTGCGGGTCCTGCTCCCGCATCTGGCAGGTATCGATGTTGTCGGTGTTTGGCGAGTCGGATCGACGATCCGACTTCAGGCCCGTTCCCGAGGTGACCGAGCGTGGTGCCCGCGGTGCGGTGGTGAGGCCACTCGTGTGCATTCGCGGTATCGCCGACAGTTGACCGACACCGCGATCGGTGGGCATCCGGTCTTGATCGATGTCCGGGCCCGCCGGTTCTTCTGCGACACCACTGACTGCGGGGCAAGAACTTTCGCCGAGCAGATCGCGGGGTTGACCGAGCGATGGAGTCGACGAACACCGGCGGGGACAGCGATGATCGAAGCGATCGGCCTGGCCGCGGCAGGACGGGCCGGCGCCCGACTCTCCGGCCGACTCGGTGTCGCCGTCAGCCGGGACACCCTGCTGCGGGCAGTGCGGTCGATACCCGACCGACCCATCGGTGAGGTGCCCGTCCTCGGTATCGACGACTTCGCACTCCGCCGAGGCCACGTCTACGGCACCGTCGTGGTGGACATGAAGACACGAACACCGATCGACCTGCTGCCCGACCGCACCGCCGGCACCGTCGCCACCTGGCTGCGCGGCCATCCCGAGATCGAGGTGGTCTGCCGAGATCGGGCCGGGGCATACGCGGAAGGCGTCCGCACCGGTGCCCCGGACGCGATCCAGGTCGCCGACCGCTGGCACCTGTGGCACAACCTCGCCGGTGCGGTGGAGAAGACGGTGATCCGCCACCGCGCCGACCTGCGCCCACCCACCGAAACCACGAGCACCAACGACGCGATCGACAACCCCTCCTCCGCGACTGCCGACCCGACCGAAAGTGGTATCGCTGACGGTCGCCTGGCCACCCGAACCCGGGAACGCCACGCCGCCGTCCACGAATTGCTCGCGCAGGGAAGAACGATCTCGTATATCTCCCGGACACTGCCACTCGACCGTAAGACGGTCCGGCGCTTCGCCCGCACCGCCGATGCCCAAGACCTGCTGCCCACTACGCGGACCGGCCGCAGTCTGCTCGACGAGTACGCACCCTACCTGCGTGAACGCGTCGCCGGCGGGTGTGTCGACGCGGCAGTCCTCACGCGCGAGATCACCGAACTCGGCTACCGCGGCAGCACCAAGACCGTGCGCCGATTCCTGCAGCCACTGCGCGCCGCCCACACCGCACTGCCCTCGAGGCCGGCCGCGCCCAGCGTCCGGCGGGTCACCGGGTGGCTGACCCGACGACCGGACCGGCTCACCGACGAGGACCGGGCCGGGCGCGACGCGCTCCTGGCGCGCAGCCCCGCGCTCGCCACCACCGGTCGACTGGTCCAGGACTTCGCCGAGATCATGGTTGATCGGCGCGGCCAGGACCTGAACGCCTGGATCGGCCGCGCCCGGCAAGAAGGGTCACCGGCACTTCGGTCGTTTGCTGCGGGCCTGGTCCGTGATCTCGATGCCGTTACCGCGGGGCTGACACTGCCGCACAGTTCCGGCGCCGTCGAGGGGCATGTGAACAGGATCAAGATGCTCAAACGGCAGATGTACGGGCGAGCCAACTTCGACCTACTCCGCAAACGCGTCATCCACGCTGGATAGCTAAGCGCCCCATAGCAATCACGAAAATTGCGCCAGATCCAGTTTTTCATGTCCGCCGACACTCGATAACGCGGTCTTGGGAGTTAGTCGCGCGCCGATCTTCCCATTCGATGTGGAATCCACCTGCTGCAGGTGTTGCGCAAAGTTCAGGCCCGGTTATGCCAGAGGAGGTCAACGCCGCGGCCGACACCGCCTCTGATCCCGGGCCGGGCGCGTAGGGACCACTTCGGCTCGGTTCTCGGGCGCCGGCGCCCGAGGGGTGAGAGGGTGCGGGGTATGACATTGCGGCTGCCCACGCTCTTGCGATGGACTTGGATGCTGCGGCGGTCGCGGCGCTGAACCGGTACTACGGCCGCCCGTATCTGGGCGACGCCGCCTACGTCGGGGCACACTTCGATTCCTGGTCGAGCACCGGGGACCGGGCAGGGGAGGCGGACCGGTTCACCGCGGACGATCTGGTTGCGGCGGGTGTGCCCGTCGGTGCAGGTCCCACCGGAGGCTAGCTGTCCGTGCGGAGAGCGGTCGGGGTCCAGGACGGCCAGGTCGGGTCGTCGATCGGATTGCCGTTGGTGAAGGTTGCGATCAGGCGAAACGGGTGGGCTGTGGTGGTGTTGTCGTATACGTAGGCTTGGTCGGCGGCGGCGATCGCGGCCCGCAGTAGGGGCCACAACCGCCCAAACCGGGCCCGGATTTTCTCCTCGGGTACGTGGTGGCCTCCGTTCGCCACGCGGTCGACCACGCGCGCGACAGCTAACTCCTCCGGGATCAGGACCACGTGCAAGGTTATGTGGAATCCTGCCTGCTGGGCGGCGCGGAGCAGGTCGAGTTTCGACTCGTGGGAGAACACGGTCTCGGTGACGAACGATCGGCGTTGGGCGATCCGCTGTGCTCGTTGTTCGGCCGCAAGGGCGGCCGCTTCGTACGCGTGGGTTGCCGCCTCGTTCGGCCAGCGTGCGGCGGCGATGACGTCTGCGTTGACGAAGTCCAGGTGCGTGACAGGGCCGAGTACGTGTTCGTAGAACGTGGTCTTGCCGGCACCGTTCGGTCCGGCGATGGCGTGCAGGACGGGATCGGGGCTCAAGCGTCGGCCGACCCGCCCTCTTGTGCGGGGTGCCGAACGATGTTCCCGTGTTGGTCCAGCTCGACGTAGGAACGGCCGGAGTCGGCGAACTGTTCTGCCAGGTTCAGTCCTTCTCGGCGCTCGGTGATGCGCTCGGTCCATTCGGCGCGGACGACCGCCTGTTCCCGGTCGGTGAGCTCGTCGTAGTCGCGTCGGCCGTCCAGCACGTCGGCGACGTCGCGGTAGGAAACGCTGTGAGAGGCCTCCAGCTCGCGGCCGATCCGCGCCCAGTGCGCGATCTGTTGCGCGGCGCTGCGACTCATCCGTCCACCGACCAGTTTCGCCGATGCGTAGAGCTCGTTGTCGATTCGAGTCGGAGATGTGGCTGCCATGTCGTGCACCTTCCTCTCGACACCACTGTAGCAGTTTGCAACAGCCCAGGTGGGTGTGGTGCCTGAGGTCAGTTCCGAAGCGTTTCCGAGCGGGCCTGCTGCCGGCATTTTGCTGTTATCGGCGAGTGGATCGGTCGGCACCGGCGGCGGCGGTCATTGGCGTTCTGTCAACCGTGCGGTGTGCCGCTTCGCCACGTCGAGGTCGGCATCGGCGATTCCGAGTGTGTCCTGGGCGGCGCGGAGGGCGTCGACGGCGCTCTCCAATGCTTCCGGTGCGGTGGTCGGGTCGCCGTGATCGTTCACGTCGAGCGTGTGCGCGTCGAGGTCTGCGTAGGTGCGCTCGAGGTCGAGGAGGGTTCGGCGTAGGGCGTGCAGCGCGTCCCGGACCTGGGTTACCTGCTCGTCGAGGTCGGCGGGGGTGCTCACACGATCACGTCCCGGAGCGCCGCGGCGGCGTTGGTGAGGTGCAGCTGCACGTCGGTCAGGGTGCCGGGCTGCTGGCGCACGCCGGCTGCCGGTTGGTCGACGTCGGTCATGCGATCACTCCGTCTCTGTGTGAACGACTCGGGCAGGTCGTGCCCGCGGCCCGCTCGATACCTCGGTAAGGACCGTGCTCCTGGTGACACGTTCTGTGCTGGGAGGATGACACGTCCCGGTGCGGGGTGGCTCAGGAGCGGGTGAGGCGGGATCTGAGTTTGTGCATGCCGACCAGGATTTTTTCTGCGGTGCTTCCGGGTGCGGGGAGCAGGCCCAGCTGCATGGCGATGTCGTTCATGTTGCAGATGATCCGTAGTGTGGCGATTTTGCCGTCGGGGTATTCGTGGATGTCGACGCCGTCGAATTTGATGTGTGTGCCGGTGGCGGGGATGCCGGGTGGGTCGATGGGGCTCTGGTGGGTGGCGGTGGCCTGCCACCAGTAGGCGGCGCGGGGGCCGTCACCGGCGATGTGGGGGCCGGCGATCAGCTCGAAGGTCAGGTCGGGGAATGCGCGCCAGGTGTGGTCGAGGAATTCGCGTACGTCGGTTTTGCCGCGCATGATCGTGGGCCAGGCGGAGTCGTGGTAGACGATGTCGTCGGTGAGCAGTTCGAGAAGCTGTGCGGGGTCGTGGGCGTTCCAGGCGTTGCCCCAGCGCTCGACGAACTCGTCGACCCATGGGGGGTCGAGTTTCTGCGCCGATGTCGGTTCTCCCATGCCTTCCAGGCTAGGGGGTTACGGGTCGGTTTTACGGGATGTGATGGTGCTGTGACCTGGTGTGATGACATGTCCCCCGGTTTGTGATGTGGGGGTACCGGAGACGTGTCGGGGTGCCGGCGCGGGCGGCGCCGGGCGCGTGGGGTGCCTGGTCCGTCCCGTGTAGAGCAGTCTTGAAAGCTGTTGATTTATAACGGCTTCCTGGCGGGGAGATGGAGCGACCCGTCCCGGCTCCCGGCGCGGAACGCGGGGAGACGGGGTGGGGTTGGTGAAGCTGGAGAGCGATCAGCGGTTTCGTGATCACATCTCGCTGGGCGTGTCGACCAGGGTGTTTCCGCCCGATTCGTTCGACGAGGTGCTGGTCGGGTGCGACCCGGGTCAGCCCGGTCTTGGCGGTGATCTCGGCGACGGGGGCGCCACTCTCGCACGACCGGGTGACGGAGGCGAGTGCGCCAACAGACGCTGACGGTGACCGGAATTGCCCACCAGCTGATCAGACGCCGCAACTGGCTGTGGCGTCAATATATGCCAGCGGCTTCGGTGGGGGTGGTGCGGTCCCGCGGCAAGATCGCTCGCGTGGGCCCGGTCCACCAGCTCGCCGACACTTCGGGAGAGTTGTCCGATCTGCTCTATGACGTCCGACGCGGTGGTAGGGATTCGACCAGTCAAAATCTACGGCAGAATCCTCGACACGGATGGTCGCTGCGCAGAGACCATTCCGATTGATCTCTGGACAGAAGTCAGCAGTGCTGGTCGACTCGCCGTTGGCGGGCCAGCTGACTGGTGCAAGCCGCAGGCAGCCCAAATCTGAACTCTGACTGCAAGGCCGGCCAGGTCATGACGTCTTGTCGATCAATGAGTAGTTGTAACCCGGTGGCCGTCGACGCCGACGCCTTCCGCATCTATGCCTGCACGATCCGGGGCCGAAGCCGACGCAACGGCATCACACTTCCCGACGGCGACCCGCTCGAGGACAACGACCATTTCGACGGCAAAATCGAAACCGCCGCTCGAGCCCGGCGGAGGGCGCAGCTTCGGGCTGTTCGCCGCCGACAACGACTGTTCCCAGGACATCACGCGGGAGCGCCGATCTCCTCCGGCGCATCGCGGACGAGAATGTCGTCCTACTTCAGGGTGCTGCGTGGATGAAAGACGCCGGCACTGGAACGCCGTTCGGGGTGAACTCCCTCTCCTCGAAGCTGCTGTGCGGGAGGCACAACGGGGCACCGAGCCCACTCGACACTGCGGTCAGGTTGGGTCTCCACGTGTTGGATGTTCGAGTGCGGTGGTGCGTGCATCACACCGACGTGGAGAGGAAAACGGAAGCGCAGCGCTGCGGCGGCGAGGGCCGCGGCCAAGACAATAGCGGCGCCGACCAGCAGGGCCTGGTGGTAGCCGTCGTGCAGGAACGGGGCGACGACGAGGGGGCCAAGAATCTGACCGACGCTGTATCCAGTGGTCAGCAGTGCCACCGCGCGTGGGAACTGCAGATGCGCACCGATACCCAGTGTCATCGACCCGACCCCGAGGAATGTGGCACCGAACAAGAAGGCGGAGATCAGCGCTGGGCCGACACCGGCGACGACGGCGGGCAGCGCGATGCCGACCGCCTGGATAAGCAGGGCAACCAGCAGGAGGATCGGCCGCGACCAACGACGGCCCAGCCACGCCCACACTGCGCAACTCGGCAACGCAGCCAGCCCCACGACAATCCAGGCACCGCTGCCGACCCACCCGCCCGCGGTTTGATCGATCGCGGCGACGAGGAACGTGCCCGCGATGATGTAGCCGATACCTTCCAAGAAGTAGCTGACAAACACGGCCGTGAACCAGCGACCGGTCCGCGGGCGGCCATGTGCTGCCGGTCCGGACGGCGTGGCGGTCGGTGACGGCTCCGGTGCCAGTGCCCAGGCTGCGACGGCACAGACCACCGCCAGGGCGGCGGCCGCCCACCAGGCCGAGCGCCAACTGCCGGCGGAACGCAGGATGAACACGAGGACACCGGAGAGGGCGATGCCCGCTCCGACCCCGCCAAACGCCCACCCGGCCAGGTGCTGGGCGTCCACCCGCAGGCGGGAGAGCATGGTGCTGACGGCGATCATGAAGATCAGTGCGCTCGCGATGCCGGCGACGAGTCTGAGGACGAACCAGGCCGATCCATCGTGTGTGGTGGGCATGAGCGCCAGGGTCGCGACGAGCACGACCAGCGAGATTCGCATCACCGTTGCCGAGCGCACCCCTCCCGGAATGAGGATCCCCGCCAATGCCCCGACCAGATATCCGACGTAGTTCGCCGTGGCCAGCGCGGCGCCGAGAGAGGAGGACAGACCGGCCTGGGTGTGCATTAACGGCAGGATCGGAGTGAAGACGAATCGGCCGATGCCCATGCTCGCCGCCAACGCCGCAGCTACCTGGATGACGTGCGCCCGCGGAGAAACCGCGCTCACCACTGGCCCGGATTGTTCGGATGCGGCCGCAGCGCGGTGACAGCGACACTCATCCACGGCCGCAGGGGCAGCGTGTCGAGCACGTTCGTGTGGAGGTCGGCCTCGTCGTCGGCGCGCCATACGCCGATACTGCGCAGCTCACCGACCGGGCGCCACAACCGGACCAGGCGCCCTGCAGAGGCAAGTGCCGTGGCGCGCAACGCTTCCGCAGCGCGGCGTGCATCCACTTCGGATGGAGCGGTGTCGTCGGGGATCGTCGTGGTGATCTCGACGAGAAACTCCTGCACGGTCGTTTTCCTTTCAGGGGCTGAAACCATGGACTCATCGTGCGCCCGGGTCCGGCCGCTGCGCCACGACCGCTTTGCTCCCGACTGGTAGGCGCAGCCTCTCACCGCACCTAGCATGAGCAATGTGGAGCTACGCCAGCTGAGATACTTTCTGGTCGTCGCGGAGGAACTGCACTTCGGCCGGGCGGCGACGCGGCTGCTGATCGCCGGGCCCTCGCTGTCTCAGCAGATCAGGGCACTCGAACAAGACCTCGGCGTGCAACTGTTCGCCCGCGACCGCCGTTCCGTTGCCCTCACCGCGGCCGGCGCGGAGCTGCTCCCACACGTCCGCGCGCTGCTCGAGCGTGCTGACGACCTGCGCGCCCGCGCCGAGCGCCTCTCCGGGGCGGAGCCGGTCCGGATCGGCTACGTCAACTGGCTTCCCGCGGACCTGGCCGCGCGCACCGCGGGTGTGGCGCAACTGCACGTGGACCCGTGGGTGGTGCCCTCGCACGCCCAGGCCGCACGCGTCGCCGACGGCAGCCTCGACCTGGCCGTGTGCTGGGTGCGGAATGCGGATCTCGCCCGGTACGGCCTGCAGGCCCGGCTGCTCGGCGCGGACCGGCTCTACGCGGTGTCCACCGGCGAGAAAGCCACACCGGTGAGGGCGGGGGACGCCGCGCTGCTTGTCGATGTCGACGCGACGTCCTGGTCGTCGTGGAATCTCTTCGCCGAACAACTGGCCCACGACACCGGCGCTCCGATCGTGCGGATCGACGATGGCGGCATTACCGGCCCCGCATTCTTCGACCATGTGCGCGCCGCGGGCCGCCCCGTGCTCAACTCTCCCAAGGGGCAGACCACGACATTGCCGCCCGACCTCGTCGCACGCCCGGTGATCAACCCGGCGGTGATCTGGACGTGGTCGCTGGTGTGGCGGCGGAACGAGATCCGCCCTATCGTGCTC